>VGIY01000067.1 GCA_016867695.1 Candidatus Eiseniibacteriota bacterium
GCGACCGCTAGACATCATGGATTGACCGACCCATCCGCAAGCCGTGGGTTACGCTGCGGAGGGTGTCCACCAACCGTGGCGCAGAGCCACATACGGAGGGTCGGTCATGAGGAAGTCTACTCTGTTTATCGGTCTGGATGAAGCCAAGGACTCCATCGCGGTGGCGGTGGCCGAGCCCGGGCGCAACGGCGAGGTCCGTGACCAGGGGACCATCGCCAACACCCCGGAAGCCCTCACGAAGCTCGTTCGAAAGCTGGGGCGTCCGCGGGACCTGCACTTCGCCGTGGAGGCCGGTCCCTGCGGCTACGAGACGTACCGGCACCTGAAGTCCCTGGGTGCGGAGTGCCTCGTGGTGGCTCCGTCGAAGATGCCGCGCCGTCCTGGGGACCGGATCAAGAACGACCGGCGGGATGCGGCCACCCTGGCCCGCCTCCATCGGGCCGGGGAACTGACCGCGGTCTGGGTCCCGGACCGGGAGAGTGAAGCCATGCGGGACCTGACGCGGTCGCGGGAAGACGCGAAGTACGCCGAGACCCGGGCCCGGCAGCGGCTCGGCTCGTTCCTGCTGCGCCACGGCCGGCGTTATCCCGGCCGATCCCACTGGACGGCCGCGCACCTGCGGTGGATCCGGGAGCAGGCGTTCCCCCACCCGGCGCAGCAGATCTGCCTCGAGGAGTACCTCAAGGCGCTGGAGGAGGCCTGCGGGCGCGTGGCCCGGTTGGCCGGCCAGATCCGGGATCTGGTGCCGCAGTGGTCGATGGCCCCGGTGGTGAACGCGCTGAGCGCCCACCGCGGCGTGTCGCTGATCACGGCCTCGACGACCGTTGCGGAACTGGGTGACCTGACCCGGTTCACGAAGGCCCGGGATGTCATGGGGTTCGTCGGGCTCGTGCCTTCGCTGATGGCCACGGGCCAGACGCGCCGCAGCGGATCGATCACGAAGACGGGCAACGCCCACGTGCGCCGATGCCTGGTCGAGGCGGCCTGGGGCTTCCGACATCCCGCCCGGCGCACCGCCGTCATCCGCAAGCGCCTGGAAGGGCAACCGGAGGCGGTCCAGGAGATCGCGTGGAAGGCGCAGGTGCGGCTGTGCGGGCGTTACCGAAAGCTGACGGGTCGCGGGAAGCATCACAACAAGGTCGTCACGGCGATCGCGCGGGAACTGCTCGGCTTCCTCTGGGCCACGGCCCGGTTGGTGCAGCCCGCCACCGTCGGCGGTGGCCAGTAGGCCCAGCACGGGTGCGACGCCTGGAGACAGCGGGTCATCGCGGCCACGGTTCGGGGAGAACCCTCGCTTCCGCTATGTGCACTGGAGGCGACTCCGGCACGCACGACCCTAGACCGAGGCAGCTCCCTGACGGAACGATGACCGGTGGTAACCAACCCACGAATATCAGAGGGATCGACCGTCG
This sequence comes from Candidatus Eiseniibacteriota bacterium, assembly GCA_016867695.1. Taxonomy (GTDB): domain Bacteria; phylum Eisenbacteria; class RBG-16-71-46; order CAIMUX01; family WJJG01; genus VGIY01. The sequence continues at coordinate 1,413 of VGIY01000067.1, forward strand.
AAGGAAGGTCCCGGTGGCCCGCTGTCTCCAGGAGTCATGCCACGACAAAGGGGAGCCCCGGAACCCGGAGCCCCCCTGGACCTGACGCGAAATAGCTGTTGAAAGGGTCAATCCATATCAGAGGCGCCCGAGCGCCCTGGGAAGGTCCTCGAAGAGGTACTGGAAGCGCCCGATGAGCAGGCTGACGCGCCCCATCACGGTGTAGCCGAAGGAGGCTCCGAATCCGGCCATGAGGAAGAGGATCCCCACCCGCGAGATCCTGCCGAGCGCTCCGGTGTGCGCGGCGCTGAAGTAGAAGTAGACGAGGATCGAGGCCACTCCGACCAGGACCAGAAGCGACATGGCCAGCGCCCAGGGCGCGGCCGCCGCGGGGTCGGGGATCGTGCCGGCGATCTGCGTCAGCACGCGCTCCTGCAGGACGGAGGGAATCAGGTAGCCCGACCAGGCGGCGACGTAGAAGGCGATGGCGTAGCGGCTCAGCCAGGCCGTGCGGGGGCGCAGGCGGAAGAAGATCAGCAGGCCGAGGAGTCCGCCGGGCAGGAGCCACCACTCCCCCTGCTGGAAGACCGGGACGGTGAACTTGCGGATGACGGCGGCGTAGAAGTAGTGGACGACGTAGTAGCCGGCCGAAACGCCGACCAGCAGGTGCTCGGCGGCGCGATAGAAGGGGTTGTCGCGGTAGAGCAGCGAGAAGATCGCCAGCGTCAGCAGCGCGCCGACCAGGATGCCGAGCTCCTCGGCCATCACGCCTCCCCGTCCCGCGCCGCGTCCCCGGCGGCGCGCGCCGACCGCCTCTGGGCGAAGTAGCCGATGTTGCCCAGGACGATGAAGCAGACGATGAGCAGGTGGGCGACCGACTGGGCATCCATGCCCCGCACGCCGGCTCCGTCCCGGCCGATCAGCCGCTCATACTCGGCCGCGCCCTTCAGCCCGCCGAGGAACCCGGCCAGCTGCCCGGTCTGGTAGTAGGGATAGATCAGCACCGCCTGGATGGCGGTGTTGCCGGCGACGATGCGCTGGCCGAAGCGGCCCCCGGCCCAGATCACCCAGTACTCGGCCAGCGCGCTCGCGGTGACCGTGACCAGCAGCTCGATGTCGGCATAGCGATCGACCTCCCGCAGCAGGGGCAGCTCCGCCGACGGCGTGCCGAAGTGATCGGTGGGGAAGGTGCTGCGGATGCTCTCGCCCATGCGCAGCATGGTCGCCGAGTAGTCGGGGTTGTAGCCGAGGAAGACGTAGTCCCGGCCGTACTGCCGCTCATGCTCGGACGCCGCCTGGCCCAGGATGCGCAGGGCGATGCCCGGGCCGCCGGCGTAGTTGGTCAGGGCGATCACCCGGACCCCGCGGGAGAAGGCGTGACGCAGCGTGGCCAGGCTCATCGGATCGAGCTCGGCCATCGTGTCCGGCTCGTAGTCGAAGCTGAAGATCATCTCGTCGCCCGGCTGCAGGCGCTCCACCTCGGCATGGTAGGCGCGCGCCTCGCGCGAGGTGCCGATCGGCAGGTGGAGCGGGCGCAGCAGCGGCAGGGCGACCGAGGCGCCGACGAGGAGGAAGATCCAGCGCCGGTCCACGCGGCCCAGCGCGGCGAGCCGGCCGGCGCGGCGCGGCGGCCTTCCGGCGGCGAGCGGGGCGGGCACGCCTCAGGCCCCCCTGCCCAGGTAGGTGCGCTCGATGCCGAGGATGATCTTGATCGCCGTGGCCGTCATGCCCAGGCCGACGCCGATCATCACCCCGCGTTTGGCGGCCAGGTTGGGGTAGTCGAGGATCCAGGTGGAGATGTGGTTCAGGCCGATCGCCTCGCCCAGCGGCACGCGCCCGAGCATGACGATCACGCCGGCGGAGAGCAGCAGCGCGGCGTGCAGGTTGCGGGCGCGGAAGGCGCGGTAGGAGGCGCTGGCGACGTAGAAGGCGAGCAGGGCGAAGAGCGTCGACTGCATCGGCGCCTGGACGTGCTCGAACATCCAGGGATAGGGGCCGCGCGAGGGCGTGAAGAGGATCGCCGCCCCGATCATGAAGGCGAGGCCCCCCACGGTGAGCAGCGAGTAGCGCCAGCCCTCCTCGCGCCGGGCGATGCGCCTCCAGTGGTAGAGGAAGAGGCTGACCACTCCGAGGATCAGCGTCAGTCCGAAGACCACCTGCTTCCAGTCGAGGATGTTGTTGTAGCGCTCGGCGATCCAGCGGTCGGGCGTGAAGTGCTGGACGAGCATGAGCATCCCGATGACGAAGCCGAGGAGCACCGGACCCGTGCGTTTCATCGTCCCTTCCTCAATCCCCCGGCGGCGGGCTCGCCGGCGCCCCGGGGCGGGGGAGATCCTTCAGCGGCCGAGCCAGGGCCGCACGTCGACCCCCAGGAAGGCCAGCAGCGTGCCCGCGGCCAGCAGGGCCAGGAGGATCGCCTTGGCGAGATCCTGGCCCTTGAGCGCGCCCAGGAGCAGCGGCTCGCGCGAGAGGTAGACGCTGCCGGCGTAGAGCTCCTCGCCGATCAGCGTGTAGTCGCAGGCGCAGATGAAGAAAGGCAGCTGCGAGTCGGAGTCGGTGCCGGCGATCTGGATCGCTCCGGTGGCGTTGCCCGTCTCGGCCAGCACCAGGCTCTCGGCGTAGAAGTGCCCGATGAAGAAGTTGGTCGCGGGCCGCTCCCGCATCATCGTGCCGCAGACCGCCGCGGCGTAGCCGAACTGGCTCTGCGTCGTGTAGTAGATGTCGTGGGGGTCGTAGAGGTCGGGCCGCCCGACCGCCGCGTAGGCCTCGCGGACCACTTCCTGGGCGACGGTCATGACGATCGGGTCCCGGTTGGGCATGATCAGGCGCGTCTCGTATTCGCCCGCCCGGCGCGCCACCTGGCCGAGGATGTTGATGCTGGCCACGGTGGCGACCTCCTCCAGGGGATCGAGGCCGGCCGAGTAGAGGATCGGCCGGCCCATCTCGGTCGCCCGCCCGACGGCCTCGTCGACCGCCTCCAGCCCGGCGATGCGGCGGATGTAGAGCGGCCGCCCCCGGCGGGCGAGGAGCACGAAGACGACGATCAGGGCGCCGAAGAAGAGCGTGGCCGCCGCGGTCGGCAGGCGTTCGAGATGGAACCAGCCGGCCGGGGTCATCCTAGCTCCGCTCCTCGGTCTCGCCCTCCCAGCGCACGCTCTCTCCCGCCGCCACGGTGTCGACCTCGAGGCGTCCGAGGTCCGCTCCGGGGTCGATGCTCACGTTGCGGCCCACCCGGCAGCGGGCCGGCAGCCGCGCGCCCTTGCCGATCACCGTCATCCCCTGGTCGAGGTGGGTGGGGAAGGCGCGGCTGATCTCGTCGCCCAGCGCCGGATCGCCGACGCGGGCCAGGGGGCCGATCTCGACCTGCTTGTCGGCGACCGTGCCCTCGACCACCGCGCCGGCGCGCACGCGGGCGTCGTGGAGCAGGATCGAGTCGCGCACGACCGCTCCCGTCTCGACGATCACGCCGGGCGACAGCGCGCTGCCCTCCACGGTCCCGTGGATGCGGCACCCGCGGGCCAGGATCGAGCGGCGCACCCGCGCGGCGGAGGCGACGTAGGCGGGAGGGTGGTCGCCCAGGCGGTCCTCGCCCAGGTTCGTGCGCACGTTCCAGCGGGGCAGGTCGAGGGCCGAGTCGGGGTCGAGCAGCTCCATCGTCGTGTCGAAGTAGGCCTTGATCGTGCCGACATCCTGCCAGTAGCCATGGAAGCGATAGGCCGACAGCCGCTCGCGCTCGAGGAGGAAGGGGAAGAGGTCGCGCCCGAAGTCGCTGCCCCCCTGCAGCCCGCAGACCTCGTCGAGCGCGCGCAGGAGCAGGTCGGTCTGGAAGGCATAGACGCCGAGGGAGACGAGATCGCTGGTCGGCTGGGCGGGCTTCTCCTCGAATCCGGTGATCCGGTCCTCGCCGTCGGCGAGGATGGTGCCGAAGAGGTGCGCCTGGGAGAGGGGCACGCGCATCACCGCGATCGTGGCGCCCGCCCGCGCGCGGATGTGGTGCTCGATCATGGCGGCGTAGTCCATGCGGTAGATGTGATCGCCGGAGAGCACCAGCGTGATCTCGGGGGCATGGCGCTGGATGTAGTCCCGATTCCGGTGGATCGCGTCGGCCGTGCCCCGGTACCAGTCCGCCTCCCGGCTGCCCGTGTGCGGCGGCAGGATCCGCGCCTCGCGGGCGCGGCCGACGAGGCCCCAGCTCTCGCCGCGGCCGAGGTGCCGGGTCAGGCTGTAGGGCAGGTACTGGGTGAGGATGCCGACGCGCTCGATGCCGCTGTTCATCGCGTTGCTAAGCGTGAAGTCGATGATCCGGTAGACGCTGCCGAAGGGCACGGCCGGCTTGGCGCGGCGCTTGACCAGGACGTTGAGGCGGCTGCCGACGCCTCCGGCCAGGATCAGCGCGAGCACGCCGCGCATGTCGAACCGCTGCTCGGGGAAGCGGGCGGCGTCTCTCATCGCTCCTCCCCCGGGGCGACGATCCCCCCGCGCGGCAGACGGCTTCCCGGCTGCAGGCGGGCCGCCTTGCCGACCAGGGCGATGCCCTTGGCCGACACGACCGCGCCGCGCGCGCCCCCCTCCGCGGGGGCGTCGATGCCGACCGCCGCCTGCGCCCCGATCAGGGCCCTCTTGTCGACGATGGCCGCGCGCACCCGGGCGCCCGGCTCGACGACGGCGTCGCCGAAGAGGATCGAGGCCTCGACGACCGCCCCCCGCCCGATCCTGACGCCGGGGCCGAGCACGCTGCCGCGCACCGCGCCCTCGACGATGCAGCCCTCGCTGATCAGGCAGTCGGAGGCCTCGGTCCAGGCGCGGAAGATCGGCGGCACCTGGCGCACCAGGCCGTTGTCGACGTTGTTCGTGCGCACCTGCCAGGCGTCGATGTCGATCTTGCCGTCGAGCAGGTCGCGATGGGCGTCGTAGTAGCTGTCGACGGTGCGCGTGTAGGCCCAGTAGCCGTCGTGGATGTGGCCGTAGACGCGCCCCCGCGCCAGCATGGCCGGGATCACGTCGCGGCCGAACTCGATCGAGTCGTGCTCGCGCAGGGCCAGGAGCACCTCGGCGAGCGGCTCCATCTGGAAGACGTAGATGGTCAGGGAGACGAGGTCCCCCGGGGGCGAGGCGGGCTTCTCCGCGTACTCGACCACGCGGCCGGAGGCGTCGAGGACGCCGTAGCCGTAGCGGCGGTCGGGCTCGGGAATGCGCTTGAAGGCCATGGTCAGCTCGGCGCCGCGCTCCAGGTGCTCGAGGATCAGCCGGCGGTAGTCCATGGCGTAGATGTGGTCGCCGGAGACGATCAGGGCGATCTGCGTGTCGCGCCCCTCGAGGTAGCTCAGGTTCTGCAGCACCGCGTCGGCGTTGCCCCGGTACCAGTCGGTGGCCTCGGCGGCGTGATAGGGGGGCAGGATCTTGGCCCCGCGCTCGAGGCCGACGAAGTCCCAGCTCTCGCCCACGCCGATGTGGTCGATCAGCGACGAGGGGCGGTACTGGGAGAGGATGCCGACATTGGTGATGCCGGCCCGGGCCATGTTGGAGAGGGCGAAGTCGACGATGCGGAAATGCCCGGCGAAGGGGAGCGCCGCCTTGGGGCGCTCCAGGGTGAGCACGGAGAGCTCTCCGACGCGCCCCCCCGCCAGCACCATGCCGGTCGTCTGCGGGAACGTGATGCGCGAAAGCATGCCCGATGACCGCCCCTGTCCGCCGCCGGTCCCCTTGACGGCTCCGGCCGCAAGCGGATCCTTCCGTCCGGCGGGCCCGCTGTCAACGCTTTCCTGGCCCCCGTTCGGCGGCGGGAGGCGAAGACGGCCCGCGTCGGGGACGCGGGCCGCCGCCGGCTCAGGCGTGGAGGGACTCGAACCCCCAGCCTACGGTTTTGGAGACCGTTGCTCTGCCAGTTGAGCTACACGCCTAGCTGCTCATCGATCTTAATCGGTCGCGCCGCCGATCGATTGAGCCCTACTATAGGCAATCCTCGCCGGGGGCGGCAACCCCGTTTGCGGCCGCCGGCGAAGCGGCCGGCCGAGGGGCGGGCGGCCGCGGGAGGGGGAGCGTGAGCAGCGACGACAGGACCTTGCCGGGCCTCATCGAGGCCGCCTGGGCGGACGCTGCGCTGGCCGGCAGTTCGGCGTCGCGGGCGGCCGTCGAGCGGGCCGTCGCCCTGCTCGACGCCGGGGAGGCGAGGGTCGCCGAGAAGGTCTCCGGCGCTTGGGTCGTCCATGGCTGGCTGCAGATGGCCATCCTGCTCTACTTCCGCCAGCGCGAGGCGACGCCCGAGGCGGCCGGCCCGCTGCGCTTCCGCGACAAGATCCCGGTGAAGGGCGATCTCGCCGAGCGGGGGGTGCGCGTCGTCCCCCCGGGAACGGCCCGCTACGGCAGCTTCCTCGAGCCGGGGGTCGTGCTCATGCCCGGCTATGTCAACATCGGCGCCCGCGTCGGCGCCGGGACGATGGTCGACACCTGGGCCACGGTCGGCAGCGGCGCGCAGATCGGTCGCGGCTGCCACCTCTCCGGCGGCGTCGGCATCGGCGGCGTGCTCGAGCCGCCGCAGTCCCGGCCGGTCATCGTCGAGGATGGGGCCTTCATCGGCTCCCGCTCAATCCTCGTCGAGGGGGTGATCGTCGGCGAGCGCGCGGCGCTCGGCGCCGGCTGCGTCCTCACCGCCGCGACGCCGATCGTCGACGTGCGCGGGCCCGCGCCCCGGATCGGGCGCGGCGCGATTCCGCCGGGGGTGGTGGCCATTCCGGGCACCTGGCCGCGGCGCTTCCCGGCCGGCGAGTTCCAGCTTCCCTGCGTCCTCATCGTCGGCGAGCGCCGGGCTTCGACGGACGAGAAGACGAGAATCAACGAGCACTTGAGGGAGTTTCCATGGCACGAAGGCGAGCTGTAGAAGGGACTCGGGACGCACGGGCGCGGAAGCGGGCCGGAGCGGGGACTCGGGGCGCGAAGGCGCGCGCCGGCGGGAGCGCGGGCGGCCGCGCGCCGGGGGCGCCCGCCTCCCGATCGAGACGGGCGCAGGCGCCGGCCGCGAAGGCCGGCCCGGCCGCCGAGCGGGCGCGTCTGGAGCTGGGTCCCGAGGCCCTGCGCTGGGGCTGCGACGCCGGGCGCTTCGCCTTCGAGACGACGGCCGAGCTGCCCGAGTTCGAGGGCATCATCGGGCAGGACCGGGCCATGCAGGCGATCCGCCTGGGGCTGAGGATGCGCAGCAAGGGCTACAACATCTATGTCGCCGGACCGCCCGGCACCGGCAAGATGACGACGATCAAGCACCTGCTCAAGACCGCCGACGCCGGCCGCCGGCCCCCGCAGGACGCCGTCTATGTCAACAACTTCATCGATCCGGACCGACCGCGGGCGCTGCTGCTTCCGGCCGGCACGGGGGCGCGCCTGCGCGGCGACATGAAGGCGTTGGTCGTCAACATGCAGCGCAACATCGCCCAGATCTACGAGAGCGACATCTACAAGGAGCGCATGAAGGCGCTGGTCGAGGAATACAAGGAGCGCGAGAAGAAGATCCTCCGCGGCTTCGAGGAGCGCGTGCGCCGGGAGAACTTCGCCCTGATCCAGGTCCAGCTCGGCCCCTTCTCCAAGCCCGAGGTGGCGCCGATCATCGCCGGCGAGCCGGTGCAGATGGAGCGTCTCGAGGCGCTGACGCTGCAGAAGAAGTTCGCCGCCGAGGACTTCGAGCGGCTCAAGGGCAAGTACGAGGAGCTGACCTCCGAGATGGAGCGGGTCTTCAAGGAGGCGCGCGACCTGAAGCGCGAGCTGCGCGAGGCGATGGGGGGGTTGCAGAAGGAGTTCGGCTCTCCGGCCGTGACCGACTACATCCAGGATCTCAGGGCCGAGTACGACCCTCCCGGGGTCAAGGCCTACCTCGACGAGGTCCAGGAGGAGATCCTCAACAACATGGAGCGCTTCACCGACGGCGAGGAGGGCGCGGAACAGGACAAGGAGAAGCGGACGGCGGCGGAGCGGGAGAGCCGCTTCCGCGAGTTCATGGTCAACGTGCTCGTCGACAACGCCAAGACCGACGCGCCGCCGGTGATCATCGAGACCAGCCCCAACTACCGCAACCTGTTCGGGACGATCGAACGGGTGATCGACCGCTCCGGCCACTGGGTCAGCGACTTCACCAAGATCAAGGCGGGCAGCCTGCTGCAGGCCAACGGCGGGACCCTGGTGATCAACCTGATCGACGCGATCATCGAGCCCGGGGTCTGGGTCGCGCTCAAGCGCACGCTCAAGCACCAGACGATCGACATCCAGACCTTCGACCCCTTCTACCTCTACTCGATCTCGGCGATCAAGCCGGAACCCATCCCGCTGGACATCAAGGTCATCGTCGTCGGCGACCGGCGCGCCTATCACATCCTCTACAACCTCGACGACGACTTCCGGAAGATCTTCAAGGTCAAGGCGGAGTTCGACTCGGAGATGCCCTGCTGCGAGGAGAACGTCGGCAAGTACGTGCACTTCGCCCGCAAGATCACCGGGGAGGAGAAGCTGCGTCCCTTGACCCGCTGCGGGGTGGGGGCGCTCGTCGAGTTCGGCGTCCGCCTGGCCGGACGGCGCAACCGCCTGTCGACCGAGTTCCACACGATCGCCGACCTCATCCGCGAGGCCGACCTGCAGGCCGCCGAGGCGGGCGCTCCGGCGATCGACGCCGCCCTGGTGCGCCGCGCCCTGGCGGGCCGCGAGGCGCGGCTCAACCTGACAGAGGAGAAGCTGCGCGCGCTGATCGAGGAGCGGACGATCCTCATCGACACGACCGGCGAGGCGATCGGCCAGGTCAACGGACTGTCGGTCCTCGACGCGGGCGACTACGCCTTCGGCAACCCGGCGCGGATCACCGCCAAGGTGGCGCTCGGGCGGGAGGGTATCGTCAACATCGAGCGCGAGGTCGAGCTCTCGGGCAAGACCCACGACAAGGGCGTGCTCATCCTGGAAGGCTTCGTCCGCGGTCTCTTCGCCAAGACCGTGCCGCTGGCGATCCACGCCACGATCTGCTTCGAGCAGTCCTACGGCGGAGTGGACGGCGACAGCGCCAGCTCGACCGAGGTCTACGCGCTGCTGTCGGCGCTGGGCGAGTTCCCGCTGCGCCAGGACATCGCCGTGACCGGAAGCGTGAACCAGCACGGCGTCATCCAGCCGATCGGCGGGGTGAACGAGAAGATCGAGGGGTT
>VGIY01000068.1 GCA_016867695.1 Candidatus Eiseniibacteriota bacterium
CCTCCCGGGCGAGCGAGAAGGCCAGCTCGACCCGGTCGCGGAAGGGATTGGGCGCCGCATGGACGGCCCACCCCTCCCCGCTGCCGGTCACGCCGGCGATCGTCGCCGCCAGCTCGACGACATGGACGAGGTCGTCGCTGAAGCGCGCCACGACCCGCGTCCAGCCGCCGGAGATCAGCGGGGGCAGGTCGGAGTCGCTGCGGTAGACGACCGGGGCCCCGTAGTCGAGGGACTGCGGCCGGAGGGGATAGACCTCGGCATCGTCGAAGACGAGCTCCGAGATCACCGGGCAGTTGGCGTCGGCGTCCCCATAGACCACCGTGACGAACCCGCCCGGCCCGGGCTCGGGAAGCGTCAGATCCGCCAGCACGGGGGCATGGTTGGGGCCGGGGTCCAAGGCCACCTCGCGCAGATGCCAGATGCCGCCCGGCGTGCGGTCGGCCTCCTGCGCGCCGCCGAAGAGGGTGATCTTCTGGCTGAACCCGGCCACATCGATGCGCGGGTCTGCCGGGTCGAACCAGGATTGGAAGACCGGATTGGCCGTCAGGTCGGCCAGTTGACAGGAGAGCAGCAGGCAGTTGTCTCCCGGGAACTCGGTGGCCGTGATCTCGCCGATCTTCACGAGATCGCTCAGGCCCTCCCCGTTGATCTGATAGAGCCCCGGCTCGATGATCCCGGAGGCGGTCACCGTCTGGATGAGGGCGAAGAGCGTGTCGGGATCTCCAGCCCCCGGCTCCTTGATGCCCAGAAGATAGCTGAAGAAGGTCAGTCCCTGGCTGACCGGAAACCCGCCGCCGGCGTTCCTGAGCGCCGCGTACAGGCGTTGCCCGTCGCGGCCGACCCGGCACTCGACCAGGTCGAGGTGTGGGCGCCCGAAGCTCTCGTCGCCGACGGGGTCCTCGGCCAGGCGGGTCAGATCCGCAGGCGCCGGCGAGGCGTTCTCGGCCAGTTGCACGGCCAGCAGGTCCAGCGTTCCGTTGGCCAGCAGACGGAAGCCGTACGGCCGGCGCTCGCCGACCGGGCCCGGCACGGTGGCCTCCAGCGTGCTGGGCCCGTCGTCCACGGGCGAGAGCGGCGCCTCCACGATGCCCTCGTGCCTGAAGAGGAGGGTATTCGACACGCCCGGACCGTGCGCACTCTCCGTGCGCAGGGTGACGACATCGCCGGGCAGCAGCGCGCTCGCGCGGATGTCGTTCCAGTGCGTGTAGGCGGCCGCCGGCCCCGCGGACGCCAGGCAGCCGAGGCCGATCAGGAGCAGCGTGCGCCCACCCTTCATCGGATCACCTCCCCGAATCTGATGCCGAGCAGCAGCATGTGCGCCTGGTTGCGCAACCCCACCGGTTCGTTGTCGACGAGGAACTCCTCGTCGCCGAAGGGCACGAAGGCGTAGGTGGGCAGCGGCAGGCGCTGCAGGCCGAGATCGAAGCGGTACTCGACCAGCAGCCGCAGGCCGCGCAGCGGCATCTCGACGCCGACACCGTAGGCAAGGGCGAAGTCGAACAGGTCGACCTCGGACATGTCGCTGTCCGCCCGCAGGGGGATGGACTCCACGCCGTCGGAGACGAGGCCGGAAAGGCGGTAGCGATCGCGCACCTTGAGGGCGAAGCCGAAGCCCGCCAGAGAGTAGAGGTCGAACCCGGCATCGATCAGCCAGGCGTAGCGCAGCAGGACGGGGATCTCGAGATAGTCCATGTCGTAGGAGACATGCAGCGTCGTCGGGATGTCCATGATCTTCACGCCGATATCTTGGCGAGAGCCCTTGCGGGCGTAGAGCAGCTCCTGCTGCAGCGCGAAACGCCGGGTCACGGACAGGTGCAGGAACAGGCCCACCGCCGGGCCCGATCGCGCTGCGCTGGCCACGGCGTATTCGCTGTCGCGGGGCTCGACCCCCTGGTGCTGAGCCAGGCCGCCTCCCCCTTTGATCCCCCAGGACACGCCGGCGAACGCGCCGCCGTCGGGCCCGCCAGCGGCGGCGGGAACCCCGGCCGGCCAGGCGGCGTGGACGACGAGGGCGGCGATGAGCGCCCGGACGGGCTTGCGGGCCGCGCGCACGAGCCCCTTGAGGCCCGCTCGCGGACTCGCGGGCAGGGAATGCAGGAATGCCACGCGCCCTCTGGCGATGCCATCGGCCGGGGGACCGGCCGGCCGTGGAGTGGGGCCGCCCCGCGACTGAAGGGCGGCCACGGGTCCCCTGCCGCCCGACGTTCCCCGCTGTCCATGTCGGCGGGGTCCCGGGGAGTATGAGGGACGAGCCGCCGGAGCGTCAACCGGCGGCCCGTGTCGGCGGGGTCCATACGCGCGCACGGTCGGTGAGGACCGCGCCTCGATTGACCAATGCTCGCGGGCGTGCTAGTGGATCTCCCCATGATGGCGGGTGTGGCCCCCAGTGTGTGCGTCGCCGCGCTGCTCTGCCGGCTCCTGCTTCCCGCCGGCGGCCCGGCGGCCTCCGGGCAAGCCGCTCCGGAGGAGATCCTCGACGCCCTCTTCCGTCGGCTGGAGCAGCGGGACCGCCACTGCCGGGGTGCCGTCTATCAGGCCGACTACCGCTATCAGGAACGGAACCGTGGCGGCGAACTGCTGCGCGAGGAGTCCTGCCGGCGCCGGATACGGCTGCGGGACGAGGGGCCGGAGATCGAATTCCTCTCGGTGAAGGTGAACCAGGAGGAGCTGGCCGGCTCGGATCGAGAGGGCCAGATCGCGAAACTGCTGCGCCGGGGGCTGGTGCAGGACGCCGCGCGGATGCCCTTCTTCCCCGGGACCCGCGACGCCTACGAATACGAGCTTGCTGGCGAAGACACCCATGCCGGCCGCGAGGTCTGGGTGGTGCGCTTCGCGCCCAGGAGCGAGGAGGCGCAGGCCGTGGTCGGCCGGGCCTTCGTCGACAAGGAGAGCTGCGATCTGATCGGCCTGGAGTTCAGCCCGGTCCACCTGCCTCGCTCCTGCGTCGGCGCGCTCATGCGCCTGCACTTCGCGACGCAGCAGGGTTGGATGCTGCCCGACCGGCTGGAGATGGACCTGGACATCCGGGTCAAGTGGCTCGTCACGCTCGCGCATCGCCGGCTGCGGATCGAAGATCGCTACTCCGACTACCGCTTCGCGGCCGGGCATGCCCGTTCGCCCGGCGGTCGATGATGGAAACGACCGCTCTGGCCATGGCGCTCGTCGGCTTCGCCTCCGGCAGCATGATGTTCTCGGCGTGGCTGGCACGACTCCGGCGCCGGGACATCCGCCGGTTCGGCGACGCCAACCCGGGGGCGATGAACGCGTTCCGGGCCGGCGGCTGGACCATCGGACTCCCCGCGCTGTTGCTCGACTTCCTGAAGGGCGCTCTTCCGGTCGCCGCCGGCCGCTGGGCCCTGGGCATCACGGGGGCGTGGCTCGTGCCGGTCGCCGTGGCGCCGGTCATCGGGCATGCGTTCTCCCCCTGGGTCGGCTTCCGCGGCGGCAAGGCGGTGGCGGTGACATTCGGGGCGTGGTGCGGGCTGACGCTCTGGGAAGGGCCGACCGTGCTCGGACTGGGACTGGCTCTGTCCTGCCTGTGGCCGGCGCGGGACGCGTGGCGCGTGATGGCAGGCATGCTACTGCTGCTTCTCTGGTGGCTGCTGCGCGGCGCCGAGGCGCATCTATTCGCCATCTGGGCCGGCCACTTCGTCGTCCTCGCCGTGAAGCACAGGCGCGACCTGGCGCCGGGCTTCCTCTCGGGCGGCGGATCGCGAGGCGGGCCGTGAACCCGATCTGGCTCGAGCATCAGATCGGCGTCCTGGTGTTCCTGGCCGCTCTCCTGGGCATCGCGCTCTCGAACCTGGGCGCGCTGCGACGGCTCGGCTCCTATCCCCGGGCGCGACGCCGGCCGCGGGTCTCGATCCTCGTCCCCGCACGCAATGAGGAGCTTCACGTCGCGGAGATCGTCGCCTCGCTCCTGAGGCAGGACTACCCCGACTTCGAGGTCCTCGTGCTGGACGACGAGTCGACCGACGGCACCGGGCGGATCCTCGACGAGTGGGCGGGCCGCGCTCCCGCGCTCCGCGCCCTGCGCGGCCGACCCCTGCCGGATGGATGGCTGGGGAAGCTCTGGGCGTGCCATCAGCTTGCCCAGGCGGCCTCGGGCGAACTGCTCCTGTTCACCGACGCCGATACCCGGCACGGGCCCGACACCCTGAGCCACGCCGTCGACGCTCTGGAGTTCGAACAGGCCGATCTCCTGAGCGCGATTCCGCGCCAGGTCGTCCTGACCTGGGCCGAGAAGCTGGCGGTCCCGATCGTCACCTGGAGCCTCCTCTCCTTTCTCCCCCTGCGGCTCGCCTACCGTCTCCGACAGCCAGCCATGGCGGCGGCCATCGGGCAGTTCATGCTCTTCCGGCGAGAGAGCTACGATCGGCTCGGCGGGCACGCCGCGGTGCGCGGGAGCGTGGTCGACGACCTGGCCCTGGCGAGACGCGCGGCGCGCCTGCGCCTGCGCTGGCGCCTGCTCGACGCCCAGGACGACGTTCGTTGCCGGATGTACAGGAGCCCGCGCGAAGTGCTGGACGGCTTCGGCAAGAACCTCTTCGCCGCCTTCGGCCGGAGGACGCTGCCTTTCGCCTTCGTCTGGCTCTGGCTGGGCGTCGTCACCTTCCAGCCGCTGATCATCCTCGGCCTTGCCGCGGCGGGCGCGGCCGTGCCCCCGGCCGGAGTCGGTCTCGCTCTCGGGGGGGTCGGATTGGCTCTGGCGCTGTGGGGCATCTCGAATCGTCGATTCCGCGTTCGCTGGTTCGTCACGCTCCTCTATCCCGCGTGCGTCGCGTTCGCCATCGGCATCGCAGCCCGCTCAGCGTCGCAGTCCATTCGCGGCCGAGCGCAGTGGAAGGGCCGGCGCCTGCCCGGATGCCCTGCGCGATGGTGACGCGTCGCGGCCCCGGGAGAGGGCGCGGCCCGGTTCGCTCGCAGGGTCGGGGCGGAGAACGCTAGTCGATCTGGATCACCGGGACATCGAACGTGCCGTCCGCGACGGTGGTCGTGACCATTTCCCCGACGCCGATCACGCGGAAGGCGACGAACTCGAACGTGCCCGCCAGCTTGCCCGAGCCGACCTGGGTGAAGGTCACGCTGCCCGACTCGGAGAAGTTCCCGGTGTCGTTCTTGGCCACCGATCCGACGCCGTCCACCGGGGGAAACGCAAGGTCATAGGTGCCTGTCGCCGGGTCGCGGTAGACCTGGATGTCGATCATGTACTCGTCCGCGCCCTGCATCACGATGCCCTGGATTTGCATCAAACCCGCGGCCCCGCCTTGGCCGGCCTCCGCGATGCCATAGGCGGTCGAGCAACTGAAGTCGAGCTCGAGATCGCCGGTGATCGTCGCGGTGATCGTCCCGTCGTAGTTGCCGTTGTCGTCGCCATCCGGTGTGGTCGACTTCTTGTCGTCGTTGCAGCCCAGGACGGCGACGAGTCCGACCAGAACCAGCAGACCGATCCAGCGCTTCATGACTCCCCCTCCTCTTGACGGTGACGGCCAAGCCCCGCACTCGCCGGCCGGCGCAGGCACTCTCACGACGAGACCGCCTGATGACGGCCTCTCAGGACAACCACTATAGGAAACGCGGATTGTGAGGGCAAGTCGGGAAGATCGCGGGAGGACCGTGGACGGGAAGGCCGTGGCCGGAAAGACAATGACGGCTCCGGCCAGAAGGCCGGTCGTCAGGCCCCCTCAACCGCCCCCCTCCCGATCCAGCACCCGATAGGCGATCGCCTCGGCCACATGCGCCTCGGCGATCTCGTCGGCCCCCGCCAGATCCGCGATCGTCCGCGACAACCGTAGCACCTTGTGATACGCGCGCGGGCTCAAGCCGAGCTTCTGCACCGCCATTCGCAGTAGCCCCAGCGGCCGCGGCCCGATCCGGCAGTGCTCGCGGATCTCCCCGAGCGCCATCTGGGCGTTGAAGAGCACGCGCGGATGCCCCGTGAACCGCTCCCGCTGCCGCTCCCAGGCTCGCGACACCCGCCCGCGCAGCGTGAGCGTCCCCTCGGCGGGCCTGAGCAGCGTCATGTCCTGGAACGAGACGGGCGCCATCTCGATGTGAATGTCGATCCGCTCGAGCAAGGGCCCGCTGATACGATGCATGTAGCGCTCCACCTCGCGCGCGCCGCAGCGGCAGCCCCCGCGCGGGTCCAGACGCTTGCCGCAGGGACAGGGGTTCATCGCCGCGACGAGCTGGAAGCGGGCGGGGAAGCGCACCGAGCAGCCCGCGCGGACGATCCGCACCTCGCCTGTCTCCAGCGGCTGGCGAAGCGACTCCAGCGCGCAGCGCTGGAACTCGGGCAGTTCGTCGAGGAAGAGCACGCCGCGATGGGCGAGGCTGATCTCGCCCGGCCGCGGCGGGCGCCCCCCGCCCACGAGGCCCGCCTGGCTGGTCGTGTGATGAGGCGCGCGGAAGGGGCGCTGCCGGACGAGTCCCGCCCCCGGCTCGAGCAGCCCGGCCGCGCTGTGCACCATGGTCGCCTCGATCCGCTCGGCTTGCGTGAGGGGGGGCAGGATCCCCGGAATGCGCTCGGCCAGCATCGACTTGCCCGTGCCCGGCGATCCGATGAAGAGCACGTTGTGCCCGCCGGCGGCGGCCACCTCGAGCGCGCGGCGCGCCGCAACCTGCCCGCGCACGTCGAGCATGTCCGCTCCGGCGTCGTCCGCCCAGGCGTCCGCCCCCCCGGGCGGCGCCTTCGCACCGCCGGCATCGGGTTCCTCTCGCCCGATGCCGGCGTGCAGGATCCGCACGACCTCCTTCAGGCTCCCGACCTCGCGGACGCGCACGCCGCCGGCGGCTCGCGCCTCGGCCCCGTTGCCCGACGGCAGGACGAGGGCGCGCCCGGCCGCCCCGCGCGCCCTCTCGGCCATGGCCATGCAGAGGCCGCCGCGCACGGGCCGGACGCGCCCCTCCAGCGACAGCTCCCCCGACCAGACGCAACCCGACACGTGCTCGCCCGGCGCCTGCCCGGAGGCGACGAGAACCCCGACGGCGATGGGCAGGTCGAAGCCGACCCCTTCCTTGCGCAGATCCGCCGGGGCGAGGTTGACCGTGATCTTGCGGTCGGGGAAGCGCAGGCCCTGGTTGCGCAGGGCGGCGACGATGCGCTCGCGGCTCTCTCTCACGGCCGCGTCGGGCAGGCCGACGAGCACGAGTCCCGGCAGCGCGCCGGTCGACAGATCGACCTCGACGCGCACCGGGATCGCCTCGATCCCGACGAGCGCGTAGGCGTGAACGGCGGCGAGCACGCGGACCTCACGAGAGTGCGGGCATGGCCGATCCCCCGCGCCGGAGCGGACCGCCGCGGGAAGCGCGAGGGGAGGAGCCTCACGAAGGGCGTAGCCAATCCCGGGCCGCAAGGAGGCCGGCGCCGCGGTCTCAGCGCACCAGCATCCAGAGACCGATCAGCATCAGCCCCGCGCCGATGTAGCGGATCGGCGCCAGCCGTTCGCCCAGGAGGAACCAGGAAACGACGAGGATGATGAGGTAGCCGATGGAGACCATCAGCGGGTAGGCGACCGAGATGGGCAGCTTCTTGAGGGCCTGCGTGTAGGCGAGGAGGTTGAACCCGAAGCAGGCCACGCCCAGCAGGAAGGGCCAGGACAGATACACGCGCAGCGCCGCTTCCGGCGTCGCGGCCATTCCCGGCGAGGCGCTCGCCCGGGCGGCGTGCTTGATCAGGAGATTGGCGGCGGCGTTGAGCACGAGGGCGATCGTGAGGAAGACATAGGCGCTCATGGACTCCCCCTCCGGGTCGGCCTGTCCGCTCGCGCCCGGGCAAGAGGGCACTTTCGCGCCCCGCCGGCGGGCGGGGGCCCGGGACCGCGATGCCTCCCGGAGTCGCAGCGCCTGGCACGCCGGTCGCGACGGCCGCGCCGCGCGCGGCGACTCCAGGCTCTGCCCGGAAGGCCCGCGCGAGCCAGTATCCCATGCGCCGCCGGCGAAGCCAAGGATGGGGGCGCGGCCCCGGGCCTCGTCAAAGCCGACGACTCGTCCCGACGCCCATGGGGTCGCGGGCCCGACGCGGGGCGCGAGCCGTTGCCCCGGCCCGCCCGCCGGACCCCACCGGATGCGGATTCCGGCAGGGGGGATCTCACCGGAGGGGGTTGGGCCGGAGGGGAGCCCCGGCGGGGATTCCACCGGAGACTCCACCGCAGATTCCACTGGAGAGGGCTTGAAACCCTCCCGGCATTGTCTGATACTTCCTCGGATTCTGTCCCGTCGTCCCGATGGAGGTCGTCAAGATGCCGACTCGACGAGCGGATCTGCCCGCGCGCAAGGGGATCGTCGCCCGGCTGACGCGGCTGAGCGCGCGCCCCGCCGTGGCCCCTGCCGCCCTGTGCGCCATCCTGGCCGTGCTCGCCTCGGGCTGCTACAACCCCCAGCGCGGCGCCCCGGTCGACCGGCTGCATTACCAGCACGCCATCCTGGTGCGCGAGGACCTCTCCCACGTCGGGATCCGCACCTACATCAACCGCACGCACCTGGCCGTCGGCCTGCAGACCGAAGACCTCTACGACGGCGACCGCGACGGCACCCTGGCGACCGAGGGCATGGACCGCGTGGCCATCGCCGACTACGTCAATGTGGAGGATCCGCCGGAGGCGGCCGTGCGTCGCGCCGGAGACCTGCGCAACTACGACGCGCTCTTCCGCGAGATCCTCGAGGCCGCCCGCGAGGGCAAGAGCTCCTTCAGGATCGAGAGCCGCACCTACAGCCTGCAGATGTACTCGGAGGAGCTGAACGCCCCGGATCGCTCGCCGCGCTTGAGCTAGGCGGATTCGTCATGGAGGTCCTGCTCGCCGGGTACAACGTCGACCGCGAGCTGCTGGCCTCCCTCCCGCCGGCCGATCGCGAGGCCGCCACCCCGGAGACCCTCTCCGCCGCCTACGCGCGCATCAGCCGCGATCCCCGCCCGGTCCCGGAGCTGCGCGCCGAGGCCCGCGGCGACGTCGTTCGCGCCCGCCGGTCGAACGAGCAGATCGTCTTCGGCTTCGGCCACGCCAGCGTGGCCGAGCACGCCGTCTTCAACTTCGACATCCTCGGCGTGTCGCGGCTGGCGATCGAGGCGCTCGAGGCGACCCGCTTCGGCTCCTACACCGAGAAGTCCCAGCGCTACATCCTGCTCGAACGGGACTGCATCGTGCCGGAGGAGTGGCGCGCCGCCGGCCTGGAGGAGCCTCTGCGCGAGCTCCTGGCCCGGCAGCAGGAGGGCTACCGGCGCGCCTATGAGGCGCTCGCCGCGCGCCACGCCCGGAGGGAGCCGGAGCGCTGGGCCGCAACGCAAGGTCGCCGAGCGCTGGAGGGCGCCGCCAAGGAGGACGCGCGCTACTTCCTCGGCCTGGCCACGACGGGCCAGCTGGGCGCGACCTTCAACGCGCGCGCGCTAGAGGCGACGATCGGGCGGCTGGCCGCGGACCCGCTGGCGGAGGCGCGCGAGCTGGCCCGGCGGCTGTACGCGCTCGCCGCCGGCGTGGCCCCGTCTCTCGTGCGCCATGTCGAACCCACTGCCCACCGGCGCGATGCGACCCGCGCGCTCGCGCCGTGGGCGGCGCCCATGCCCGCCTCCCCCGTGCCCGCGGCCGAAGCGACGCCGGTCACGCTGATACGGTCCTCCCCGGACGCGGAAACGGAACTCGCCGCCGCGCTGATCCACGGCTGCGGGGGACGCTCCTGGGAGGAGGCGCTCGCCGCCGCCGGCCGGATGCCCGCCGCCGAGCGGGAGCGGGTCCTGGCCGAGAGCCTGCGGCGCATGAGCCCGCACGAAACTCCGCCGCGCGCCTTCGAGCTGCCCGACTTCACCTTCGAGCTGACCGTGAGCGCCTCCTGCTTCGCGCAGCTCAAGCGCCATCGACCGGCGACGCTCCTGGCGCAGCCCTACGACCCGCGCCTCGGCGCCACCGAGCCGCCCGCCTTCGCGGAGACGGGGTTGACGGGCGCCTACGCCGAGATCCGCCGCCAGGCGGAGTCGCTGGCCGAGCGCATCCGCGACGCCGCGCCTGCCGCGGCGGCCTACGCCTTGACCAACGGCCACCGCCGGCGGGTGCTCTTCAAGGCCAATGCGCGCGAGCTCTACCACTTCGCCCGGCTGCGGCTCGACGCCCACGCGCAGTGGGACATCCGCGGGCTCGCCGGCGAGATGCTGCGCCTGGCGCGCGAGCGCATGCCCCTGGTCATGCAGCTCGCGGCGGGGAAGGACCGCTTCGCGCAGACGCGCCGGGATCTGGACATGGACGGCTAGCCGCCCGGCCGCCGGCCGGGGCCCACCCGCCCGGCGGCGCAGAGCGTGAGGAGACCGGGGCCGAGGTGGCGGCCCGGGGACCACGCCGGCCCCCCGCCTCCGTCGGCACCCCTTCCCCCCCCGCGTGCAGCGGAACCCTCGAGCGGGCTCGCCCTACCGGAATCTCCACGGGCAGTAGAGCCAGGGCTCCTGCGTCTCGAACCAGCGCCGCAGCAGCGCGACCGCCGCGGACACTCCCTGCTCCTCCTCGCCGCCCCGGACCCAACGGGCGGCCAGGC
>VGIY01000069.1 GCA_016867695.1 Candidatus Eiseniibacteriota bacterium
TAGACCGGCGGGCTGTCGTCGGTCTCCTTGGGCAGGGGCGCGGCGGGGGCCACGGCCACGTCGGCGAAGGTGTGCGTCCGCGCGGAGACGATCTCCACGCTGGCCCGGGCCCCGCGGGGAAGGGCGATGAACCGGCCCTGGCCGGGCAGGTTGGGCGCGCCCGGATCGTTGGGCAGGATCACGCCCGACAGCGAGATCGTCTGCAGCACCTCGCCGTCCACGAGCAGCGGCTCGGTCCGGAAGGCGTCTAGACGGAAGGCGACCTCCACGCCGGCGGCGCTCTCGGATAGGAGAGCCATGCCGGTCGGGCCGGTCGCGTCGGCGAGCCGGTGGACCTCGGCCCCGGCCGGGACGGCCGTCCACGCGGGGAGCATCGCCGCGGCCAGGATCGCGACCGTCAGAGTGCGTGCGAAGGAACTCATGCCACAGCCCTCCTCGACAGGTGTCCGTGAGCGGTGAGGCGAGACAGGCCTTCTTCCCGGGGACCCGGAGAAGGCCGGGCGCACCCCCCTGGAGCCCCGCAGCGGGTCCCCACCGCATCCATCATAGCACACGGCCTGCGGCGGACGCCATCCCGGCGCGGGGGCGCTTCCGCGGACCGCGCAAGGCGATGGCAGGTCGGACTGGACGGGAGCGGCGGGTTGGGTTACTGTCTCCGGGGGCTGGAGAGTCGGCATCCGACGAGGATGTGCAGGGTCTCGGCTGATGCGACCCGAGTCGTGGCGACACGCTTGGGGCTGCCGCACCCGCACTCCATGCATCCGCGAGAGCACGCGACGGCATCCGAGATCCCGCATCCTGCCACGCGCGGCGCTCCTCTCCGGCCCCTTTCTCGCCCTCGACGCGGGGGAGGCCCGGTCGATCGCGCCCCTTCCGCCCGCCGCGCTATTCGACGCGCACGATCTTCGCGACCTGGACCGCGCCGCCCGCCCTCGCCCGGCAGTAGTAGGTCCCGGCGGGCAGCGGGCGTCCCTGATCGTCCGCGCCCGTCCAGGTCAGCAGGTGCGCGCCCGCGCCCAGCGGCCCCTGGTGCAGCGTGCGCACGAGTCGTCCCGTCGCGTCGAAGATCCGCACGGCGGCGTCGTCGGCGTCCAGGGGGATGGCCAGCAGGATCTGCGTCAGCGGGGCGAAGGGATTCGGATGCGTCGCCACCGAGAGGAAGCGCGGCTCGGGGCGGTCGTGGGCGACCGCCTGCCCGCCGGAATCGGTCGCCACGAGGCGAAAGTTGTCGATGTTCCAGCCGCCGAAGTGCCACCAGACGTCGGAGTTCAGCTTGAAGCGGACGACGACGCTGCCCTGCCCGTCGGCGATGTCGGAGATGTCGATGCACACGGGGACCCACTGCCGCTGGCGATGATGGCCGAGCTGCTGGTTGCGCCAGACCTCGACGCCGTTGACCTCGATGACCGCCTGGTCGTAGATGGCCTCCTCGACATTCAGCCAACGGTGGAAGAGCAGGTGCACGCCCGTCGCCTGGGAGCAATCGAACGACGGGGACATGAGCCAGTTGCCGCAGTTGTTGTCGTAGAGGCCTTCCCAGGAGCCGATCTCGTTGATGTCGTTGCCCAGCAGCTTGTTGCCCGAAGCCGGGTACTTCGGGTCGGGGTGGCCGTAGAGGCCGCGCGTCGGCCCCCAGCGCCAGTCGTCGTTGCGGCCCCCGTGCGTCCAGCCGTCGATCTGCGTGTCGAAGTCGTTCTCGTAGATCACCACTACCGGCGAGGCGAAGTCGCTGAAGTAGGTCGTGTCGCTGCCGGCGGAGGTGGTCATGATGAGCTCGAACTCGAGCAGCGTCCCCGCGGGCACGCCCGGCGACAGCGAGACGGTGAAGTGCGGAGCATCGGAGGTCGCCGTGGCCCAGCTCGCCAGGCCGGGGAAGGAGGCGCTGTCGTCGCTCACCGTGACGCCTCCGGTCAAGGGCACGAGCGTGCCGCTGACGCCGCTGGCGCTGCCGATGCCGTAGTTGCGGACCGTCATCGCCAGCTGCGCCGTCTCGCCCGGGTCGAGACTGCCGTTGCCGTCTCCGCCGAGAACGGAGTGGCCGGCGTAGGCGACCAGCGCCTGGGGGAAGGGCGTGTAGACGATGCCGTCGCTGCCGCCGCTGCCGATCGAGCAGGTGCCGTACTTGATCCAGCCGTAGCCCAGCTCGGTCCCGCCCCAGCTCGTTCCCCAGCTGTTCTTGATCAGCCAGGCGCCGACGCCGCCGCAGGCGGCGTCGTCCCAGCCGCAGAGCACGACCACGTGGTTGATCGAGCCGCTCGGGCCCGAGTAGCAGCCGCCGTTGTAGTAGAACATGTTGTCCGAGGCGTAGATGGGAATGGCGATGGGGTGCTGGAGGACGGCGGTCTTGAGGTTGGCGGCGATGTTGTTGACGTGGAAGGAGCCGTCGATGCTCGCCCGGACGTCGTAGCCGTCCATCGTGCAGGGCGCGGTGTCGTTGCCCGTGTAGGGCATGTTCGCCTGGGTCACGGCGCCGAACTGCATCCACAGGTCGTAGCAGCTTCCCACCCAGCCTCCGTCGCAGCTCCCGCCGTCCTCGTTGCAGACCAGGCACTGCTGTTCGGAGAAGAGCACCTGCTGGCCGGTCTCGATCTTGTGATAGGCCTCGAGGACGCCGACGGCGGCGAAGGCCCAGCAGGAGCCGCAGCCGCCCTGCTGCTTCGCGGGGGTCATGCCGCCGTGCGTGCGCCAGTCCCACGAGGAGGGCAGGTCCCTCTCGGGCAGCGCCTGGAGGTGGACCGGCACCTTGGCCAACCGCTCGGGCGAGGGGGGGATGTGGCCGAGCATGGCCTGCTTCTCCTCCGGCGTGAAGAAGCTCACCTCGGTCGGGCCGGCCTCCCAGTCGAGCTCCTGCTCCTCGATCATCCGGCGGATCTCAGCCAGCTCGTGCGCCTGGCTCCACGCGCCGCCCTCGGCCAGGGCGGGTCCGGCGCCCGCACCGGCAGCAGCCAGCGCGGCGAGAACCGGAAGCAGGGGAAGCAGAGCAAGACGCGTCGGGATGGGGAAGCGCATGGGGGACTCCTTCCTCGTGAGGCTCGGTGCGCGGCATCGCCCCCCTCCGGCAGGCCGGGAGCGGGCGCGATCCTTCGCCCGCCTATCCTACCACGGGCGCCCGAGATTCCCAAGCGCGCCGTCGCTCCTGCCCTTGCGCATTCTCGCTCGTGCCAGTCCGGCCGGCAGCGGCGTTGGGGCGGATGGTCGCAGCGCCGATCCGCCGCGAGGTGGTAATCTGATTGCTCCCGCCGCGAGGCCGAGAGGGGCCGCTTCCGCGGGGGCTCGTGGACCAGGGACCGCAAGTCCTCGGCGGATGGCGCGCCGGGCCGGGTCACGAACCCCTGGCCAGCGGGGCGCGAGGGACGGGCGACCCGTCACGTCGGCTGGGCGGTCCGAATCCGGGGATCGACGGGGACGAGGAGGGCCGGCGTGACCCGACGCGCGATCGAGCAGCACCCCCGGCTGGTCTACAGCGACGACCGGGGAACGATCCGCGACCACCCCGCGCTCCTCGCCGTGGGGGTCGACGGGACGAGCCCGGTCGCGCTGGGCGAGTGCGGCCCGATCTCCCTGCCGCGCGGCAGCGATCTCTTCTTCCTGCCCGGCCGCACGCCGATCGGCTGGGATCCGGTTCACGGAAGGCCGGCGGCCTTCGCCCGGGACGAGCAGGGGCGGGCCGCGCACGCCGTGGCCGCCTTCCTCGCGCCGGCGCACACGGCGACGCACCTGTCCGCCTTCGAGACGCGCCCCGCCGCGCCGTCGCTGCCGCTGTTCTCGTATGCCGCCGTCGGTTTCGGCCGCGGGCGCTACTGGGTTGCGGCCCGGCGCGTCGATCCGGACCGGCGCCAGGATCCCTGGCGCTTCGACCTGCGCTCGATCCGCCGCGGCGTCGCCGCCGCCCTCGACCAGGACCCGGAGAACGCCCTGCTGCGCCAGCTCCGGCGCTGCGCCCTCGAGTACCGGTGCCGCGCGGCGCAGAACTTCTTCCTGGGCCGCCACGAGGCGCCCCTGCCGATCAGCACGGTCTGCAACGCCCACTGTCTGGGCTGCATCAGCCTGCAGCCCGACGGCACCTTCAAGGCGGCGCACGAGCGGCTCGGCAGCGCCCCGCGGGCGGACGAGGTGGCCGCCGTGGCGCTGGCCCACATCCGCCGGGTGCCCGGGGCGGTCGTCAGCTTCGGCCAGGGCTGCGAGGGGGAGCCGCTGCTGATGGGCGAGCTGATCACCGAGGCCGTGCGGCTCATCCGCGCCGCCACGAGCGAGGGCACGGTCCATCTCAACAGCAACGCCAGCCTGCCCGACCGGGTCGCGCAGCTCGCCGCCCTGGGGCTCGACAGCCTGCGCGTCAGCCTGAACAGCGCGCAGCCCGAGGTCTACGACGCCTACTTCCGGCCCCGCGGCTACGGCCTGGGCGAGGTGCTGGAGGCGATGAAGGCGATGAGCGGCGCCGGGCGCTTCGTCAGCCTCAACCTGCTCTACTTTCCGGGGGTCACGGATCGCCCGGCCGAGATCGACGCGCTGAGCGCCCTCATCGATCGGGGCGGGGCGCGCATGATCCAGCTGCGCAATCTCAACATCGACCCCGATCGCTACACGAGCGCGCTGCCCGGGGGGGCGCACGGCCCGGGGATCGGGCTCGAGGCCTTCCAGCGGGAGCTCCTGCGGCGCTTCCCGAGCCTGCGCTTCGGCTACTTCAACCCGCCGAGGGAGACCTTCGCCCTCTGGTAGCGGGCATCCTGCGCGCCGGCGCCGCGAGGCGCGGGCCGCCGGCGGTGAGCCGCTAGGCGTAGAGCTTCACCAGCTCCCGGGCGATGACGATCTTCTGGATCTCGCTCGTGCCCTCGCCGATCTCGCACAGCTTGGCGTCGCGGAAGTAGCGCTCCACCGGGTAGTCCTTGGTGTAGCCGTAGCCGCCGAGGATCTGGATGGCCAGAGTGGTCGCCTTCATCGTCACCGTCGCCGCGTAGTACTTGGCCATCGCCGATTCCAGCGTGTGCCTGCGCCCGGCGTCCTTCAGGCGTGCGGCGTGGTAGGTGAGGTGGCGCGCGGCGGTGATCTCGGTCTGCATCTCGGCCAGGTGGCTCTGGATCATCTCGAACTCGCAGATCGGCTGCCCGAACTGCCTGCGCTGCATGGAGTAGGGGACGGCGGCATCCAGCGCCGACTGGCCGATGCCGAGCGCCAGGGCGGCGATCGAGATGCGCCCGCCGTCGAGCGTCTTCATGAACAGCGGAAAGCCGCGGTGGAGTTCGCCCAGCAGGGCGTCCTTCGGGATGCGGCAGTCCTGGAAGCTCAGCGCGCGGGTGTCGGACGCGCGCAGGCCGAGCTTGTCCTCCTTCTTGCCCAGCTCGAAGCCGGGCGCGTCGGTCTCGACCAGGAAGGCCGAGATGCCGCGCGATCCGGAGGCCGTCCGTTCCGTCTTCGCCGTGATGACCAGCACGCCCGAGTAGGAGGCGTTGGTGATGAACTGCTTGGCGCCGTTCAGGACCCACTCGTCGCCGTCGAGAACGGCCGTCGTCCGGGTGCCGCCGGCGTCGGATCCGGCATCGGGCTCGGTCAGCCCGAAGGAGGAGAGATACTCGCCGGAGCAGAGCTTGGGCATGTAGCGGGCCTTCTGCTCCGGCGTGCCGAAGGCGTGGATCGGCCAGACGCCCAGCGAGCAGTGCGCGGCGAGCGTGATGCCGTGCGAGCCGTCCACGCGGGAGAGCTCCTCGACCGCCAGGATGTAGCTGAGCGTGTCGCCGCCGCTGCCCCCATCCTCCTCGGGGAAGCCGATGCCGAGGATGCCCATCTCGGCCAGCTCCTGGATCGTCTCCCGGGGGAACTCGCCCGTGCGGTCGCGCTCGGCGGCGATCGGGGCGATGCGCTCGCGGGCGAAGCGGCGCACCGTGTCGCGCACGGCCTGCTGCTCCTCGGTGAGATCGAAGTTGGTGACCATCGGTCCTCCCGGGCGGCTGTGGACGGCGGCCCCGCGCGCGGCCGATCGCGCCGCCGCGGAGGATGTTCCGGATCGGCGCCGGCACGATACCCTCCCGCCCGGCGCGGGGTCAAGGCGCCCCGCTCTCCCGCGCCCCGCTTCCCCGCGCCCCGCTTCACCGCGTCCCGCTTCACCGCGTCCCGCTTTCCCGCGCCCCGCTTCCGCGCCCGCTCCGGCGCGAGGGTTTCGCCCGGCCGCCCGGAGCCCGCGCCCGGCGCGGCTCCGGACAGGGAAATCCCCGCCTTCCCCAGTGCCGGAAGAGGAGACCGATTGACGCTGCGGCCCGCACCGTCTACCCTCCCTTTCTTCCGCGCCCCGGTCCCTCGCCGCCGAGGCGACGGCCCTCGCGGAAGGACCCAAGAGCTGCCGCGTGAGTTTCCTCCCCCGGAGGACGGGCGGAACGAGTGAAGGAGGTGGCATGGCCGCAGGGATCATCGGCTACGGCGCGCACATCCCCCGCCGGCGCATCAAGGTCGAGGAGATCGCCAAGGTGTGGGGCGCGGACGCGCCGAGCTACAAGAAGGGCCTCGAGCTGCGCGAGAAGTCGGTTCCCGGCCTGGACGAGGACACGATCACGCTCTCGGTCGAGGCGGCGCGCAACGCGCTCGCCCGCGCGCAGATCGACCCGGCGGAGATCGGCGCCGTCTATGTCGGCTCCGAGTCGCATCCGTACGCCGTCAAACCCTCCGGCACGACCGTGGCCGAGGCGCTTGGGGCGACCCCCGACTGCCACTGCGCCGATCTCGAGTTCGCCTGCAAGGCCGGCTCGGAGGGCATGTTCGTCGCCTACGGCCTGGTCAAGGCGGGCCTGATCAAGTACGGCCTGGGCATCGGCGCCGACACCTCGCAGGGGGCGCCGGGAGACGCGCTCGAGTACTCGGCGGCGGCCGGCGCCGCCGCCTTCCTCATGGGCGACGACGACGACAAGCTGATCGCCTCGATCGACGAGACCTACTCGTTCATGACCGACACGCCCGACTTCTGGCGCCGCGAGCACCAGTTCTACCCTTCCCATGGCGGGCGCTTCACCGGCGAGCCGGCCTACTTCCGCACGGTCACCGGGGCGGTGCGCGGAATCCTCGGGAAGTCGGGGATGAAGCCGGCCGATTTCAAGTACGCCATCTTCCATCAGCCCAACGGCAAGTTCCCCAAGCGGGTCGGCAAGATGCTCGGCTTCACCATGGAGCAGATCGACACGGGGCGGCTGGTGCCGACGCTCGGCAACACCTACTCCGGCTCCTCCCCGCTCGGCCTGACCGCGGTCCTCGACGTGGCCGAGCCGGGGGACCGCGTCCTGATGTGCTCCTACGGCTCCGGCGCCGGCAGCGACGCCTTCGTCTTCACGGTGCGGCCGCGGGTTCGCGAGACGCGCGACCTGGCGCCGCGGACCCGCTGGCTGCTGGACGAGCATGTCCGCTACATCGAGTACGGCGAGTACGCCAAGCTGCGCCGCAAGATCCGCATGGCGGAGTAGGAGGAGAACGATGAGAGACGTAGCCGTCATCGGCGTCGGCATGCAGAAGTGGGGCGAGCTGTGGGCCAAGTCGATCCGTGACATCTGGGTTGAGTCCGCCCTGATGGCGATGGACGACGCCGGCGTGGACCACATCGATTCGATGTACGTGGGCAGCATGAGCCCAGGCCTCTTCTCGTCCCAGGAGCACCTCGAGTCGCTGCTGGCCGACTACCTCGGGCAGCACCACGTGCCGGCCACGCGGGTGGAGTCGGCCTGCGCTTCGGGGGGGCTCGCCTTCCGCCTGGCCTGGATGGAGGTGGCCAGCGGCCTGAGCGACGTCGTCCTCGCCTCGGGCGTCGAGAAGATGACCGATGTCAGCGGCAGCGAGGCGACCCACGCCCTGGCCACCGCCGCGGACATGAAGTGGGAGGGCATGAGCGGCGTCACCTTCCCCGGCCTCTACGCGATGATGGCCGTCGCCCACATGCACAAGTATGGCACGACGCGCCAGCAGCTCGCCCAGGTGGCCGTGAAGAACCACGAGAACGGGTCGAAGAACCCGCGCGCGCAGTTCCCGATGCGGATCACGGTCGAGGATGTCATCCACTCGGTCCAGGTGGCCGATCCGCTGAACATCCTCGACTGCTCGCCGATCACCGACGGCGCCGCGGCGGTGATCCTCGTTCCGGCCGACCAGGTGAAGAAGTACAAGAAGCCGGGCGTGAAGGTGACCGGCAGCGGGCACGCCACCGACACGATCGCGCTCCACTCGCGCGAGGACCTGGCCGCCATTCGCGCCGCGGCCATCGCCGCCGAGGGCGCCTATCGCATGGCCGGCAAGACGCCCAAGGACATCGACTTCGCCGAGGTGCACGACTGCTTCACGATCGCCGAGATCCTGATCAGCGAGGCGCTCGGCTTCTTCGAGCCGGGCCAGGGCGGGCCGGCCGCCGAGGCGGGGTGGACCGCGCTGGGGGGCCGGATCCCGATCAACCCGAGCGGGGGGCTCAAGTCCAAGGGCCATCCGGTCGGCGCGACCGGCGTCGCCCAGATCGTCGAGATCACCGAGCAGTTGCGCGGCGAGTGCGGGCCGCGCCAGGTCAAGGGCGCCCGCGTGGGGCTGGCGCAGAACATGGGCGGCAGCGGCGGCAGCTGCCTCGTGCATATCCTGGAGGTGATGTAATGCCCCCGGCCAGAGCATGGCGCAACTACCCGCAGCTCTATCGTCTGGAGGCGGCCCGCTGCACGAAGTGCGGCACCGTTCACTTTCCGCCGCGGCTGGTCTGCAGCCACTGCCGCAACCGCAGCTTCGAGACCTTCCGGCTCGGACGGACCGGGCAGCTGGTCAGCTACACGGTCATCCGCACGCCGTCGGCCGAGTTCACCGGCCAGGCGCCGTTCGCCGTGGGCATCGTCGAGATGGACGATCGGGTGCGCCTGACGGCGCAGGTCGTCGACGTCGGCTTTGACGAGCTGCGCGTCGGGCTGCCGGTCCGGCTCGAGTTCCGGCGGATCTCCGCCGAGGGAGAGTCGGGCGTGATCCACTACGGCTACAAGGCCGCGCCGGTGCGCGGCTAGTCCGCCCGCGGGCCGGGCCGCGGGGCGGGCGCGGGCTCTCGGCGGGCCGGCTCGCCCGGGCGCGCCCGCCCGGGCCGTCCGGCGGGCCGCGAGGGGGGCGGGGTGGCACAGGAGACGGTTCGCGTCGAGCGGGCGGGCGAGGTGGCCCGGGTGGTCCTCGCCCGGCCAGAGATCCGCAACGCCTTCAACGACGAGATGCTCTCCGGGCTGCTGGCGGCCTTCGCCGCGCTGCGCGCGGACGACGCCGTCCGGGTCGTGGTGCTGACGGGCGCCGGGGAAGCCTTCTGCGCCGGGGCCGATCTGCACTGGATGCGCCGCGTCGTCGAATACAGCCGCGAGGAGAGCTACGCCGACTCGCTGCGCCTGGCCGAGATGCTGCGCGAGGTCTACACCTGCCCGAAGCCGGTGATCGCCCGCGTCCAGGGTCCGGCGATCGGCGGCGGGACGGGGCTCGTGGCCGCGAGCGACATCGCCATCGCCTCCGAGGACGCCTTCTTCGCCTTCACCGAGACCAAGCTCGGCCTGACGCCGGCGGCCATCTCCCCCTACCTGCTCAAGCGGATGGGCGAGCGCAACCTGCGCGAGTACTGCCTGACGGGCGAGCGCTTCGGCGCGCGGCGGGCGGTCGAGCTGGGGCTGGTCAACGCCGCCGTGCCGGCGGGAGAGCTCGACGCGGCGGTGGAGGCGAGGATCGCCCTGCTGCTGAGCGGCGGGCCGACGGCCCTGGCCGTCTCCAAGGAGCTCATCCGCGGGATCGGCGAGCGGACGGTCGAGGAGAACGGCCCCTACACGGCGGAAGTGATCGCCCGGCTGCGCCGGGGAGACGAGGGACAGGAGGGCATGCGCGCCTTCCTCGAGCGGCGCAAGCCCCGCTGGGCGCCCTGATCCCGGCGCCGGAGGATCGTCGCCCCCCGCGGGCGGCGATGACGGAGGACGATGCTCAAGCGTGTGCTGATCGCCAATCGCGGCGAGATCGCCCTGCGCGTGATCCGCGCCTGCCGCCGGCTGGGCATCGAGTCGGTCGCCGTCTACTCCGAGGCCGACGCGGACTCGCCCCACCTCGAGCAGGCCGACCGGCGCGTCTGCATCGGCCCGCCCCGGAGCGCCGAGAGCTACCTGCGCATGGAGGCCCTCCTCCAGGCGGCCGAGCAGAACGACTGCTGCGCGATCCACCCCGGCTACGGCTTCCTGGCCGAGAACGCGCTCTTCGCCGAGCTGTGCGAACAGGCCAAGGTGTCCTTCATCGGCCCGCCGGCGACGGCGATCCGGGCGATGGGCGACAAGGCGACCGCGCGCGAGACGATGCGCGCGGCGGGGCTCCCGGTGATCCCCGGCTCCCGGGGCACGCTGCCCGATCCTGAGGCGGGGAAGCGGCTGGCGGACGAGATCGGCTATCCGGTGCTGCTCAAGGCGACCGCCGGCGGCGGCGGCAAGGGCATGCGCCGCGTCGACGATCCCCGGGACTTCGCCGCCCGCTACGGCGAG
>VGIY01000070.1 GCA_016867695.1 Candidatus Eiseniibacteriota bacterium
GTGTGCCAGTTGCCACCGGCCGGGTTGTTCCAGGTGATCGTGTCCGCCAGCGGGGCCGAGGCCCCGGCCAGCAACGCGACCAGCCCCAGGGTCGCCAGGAGCGCGGGAGCCGCGCGGCGCCGCCCGCGCCCGACCGACTCCCGAGTCCGTGAGCGATCATGCCATCTCTTCGTCGGGCCCATCTTTGCCTCCTCCCCTGTTGCCGTACGGCGCCGCGACATCGCCAGCCTCCGACGCCGATCCGAGACCGGTGACGACCAGCATGCCCTCCATGAAGGCGACGAGGTCGGCCGGGCCGGAGAAGGCGGCCTCCTCGCCCGTCCGCACGTGTCGGACCCTCCCGCGGAAGGCTCCCGAAGCGGTGCGCATGAAGCGCACGACGAAGGTCGACACCGCCCGCCTATCCTCTCCAGCGCCCGATCGCCGCCACCCGGCGACCGCGAGGGGGCACTTCCCCCCGTCACGCGCGCCCACGATAGCGATGGGGCTGTTACGGGCGTGTTACGCGGGATGGCGTGGATCGGGGAAGGACCGCTAGGCCGTCTGCCGGGGATCCGGCCATGGCCGCCAGTCCGCGGCCCCCTACTCCCACTCGATCGTGCCCGGAGGCTTGGTCGTGACGTCGAGGCACAGGCCGCTCACTCCGGGCAGCGGGAGTATCGCCTCGCACAGCTCGGCGACGAGCGCCTCGGGCAGCGCCGCGGGCTGGGCGGTCATCGCCCTCTCGGAGTGGACGGGGCGGACGACGATCAGCTCCTCGCCGCGGCCGTCCATGGCCACCGGCAGCGCCACCGTCGGGCACTGCCAGATGGCCTGCATGAGGCCGTGGCGCGCGAGGCCCTGCATGACCGCCTGATCCGCCTCGCGCAGGAGATCGAGCCGCTCCCCGGTCACGCTCGCCCGGCGCAGCTCCAGCCGCGGCGCGCCGCCGCGTTCCCGCCTCCCGGGATCCGCGAGGTCGAAGCAGCAGCGGTTGACGCCGTCCACGCTCTTGTAGATCTGGCCGGCCGCCGCCAGGACGGCCGCCCAGGGCGCCGTGCCGTGGAGGAGCACGGGCCACTCGTAGGCGCGCAGGTCCGCCTTGACGCCGACCGAGCGCACGGGCATCGCCGCGGCACCCAGGCCGAAGGCCGCCGCCAGCCCGGCCGCCTCGGCCTCGATCCGCGCCAGCTCGCGCCGCGCGTCCTCGTCGAGCGTACCGTCGCTGCAGAGCAGGCGCACGCCCAGGCCGGGCCCGGGGAAGGGGTGGCGCTCCAGGAGGTCGGCGTCGAGCCCGAGCGCCGCCCCCAGCTCACGCACCTCGACCTTGTACAGATCGCGCAGCGGCTCGAGCACCTTGCCGGCGCGGACCATCGCCTCGACGAGCGGCACCCGGTTGTGATGCGTCTTGATCAGGTCGGCGCGCTTCGTGCCCTTGGTCTCGATCGTGTCGGGGTAGATCGTGCCCTGAGCCAGCAGCGCGTCGGCAACGCCGAGCCGCTCCATCTCGCGCTGGCAGACCTCGATGAAGGCGTTGCCGATGGCGATGCGCTTGCGCTCCGGCTCGACCCGTCCCGCGAGCGCGCGCAGGAACTCCCTTGACGCGTCGACGAAGTGGAGGTTGTCGGTGATCCCCCAGCTACGGAAGCGCGCGATCACGCCGGCGCTCTCGCCCTTGCGCATGAGCCCGTTGTCGATGTGCAGCAGGTGCGTCCGCTCGCGGCCCAGCGCCTCGACGATCAGGCGCGCGCAGACGGTCGAGTCGACGCCGCCGCTGGCCAGCAGGAAGGCGCGCCCGCCTCCCGCGCGCGCGCGGATCGCCTCGATCTGCTCCTCGACGTAGCGCGGCATCGTCCAGGTCGGGCGGCAGCCGCAGATGCCGCGGACGAAGTTCTCGAGCATCTCCTGCCCGTGGACCGTGTCGTCGACCTCGGGATGGAACTGGAAGCCGTAGCGGCGCAGCTCCTCGTTGGCGATCGCCGCGTTGCGGTGGGCTTCATGGCCGCCGTCGTGCTCGGAGCGGCCCAGCTCGACGAAGCCCTCGGGCAGCTCGGTGACCGAGTCGCCGTGGCTCATCCAGACGGTCTCCTCCGGCCCCAGGCCGGCCAGCAGCGGGCTCTCGCCCGTCACGCGCAGACGGGCGAAGCCGTACTCGCGCCGCGTGTGCTCGACGCGCCCGCCGTAGCGCTTGGCGATCTCCTGGTGGCCGAAGCAGAGGCCGAGGATCGGGACGGGCAGGTCGAGGAGTCCGGCGGTGTAGTCGGCCCCCTCGCCGTGCGCGCTCAGCGCGGGGCTGCCCGAGAGGATGACGCCGCGGTAGGCGCGCAACGCCTCCAGCGGCGCCTCGGGATCGACGATCTCGGCCAGAACGCGCAGCCGGCGCACCTTGGCGGCGATCAGGTGCGCGTACTGGCCTCCGAAGTCGACGACGGCGATGCGGTCGTGCTCCATCCCTGCCTCTCCGGCGCCGGCTCTCCCCGGCGCCTCAGCAGCATCGCCCGGCCGCGCGCGTGCGGGGGCAGCCACCAGCCGAGCGCGAGCCCGGCGACCAGCCCGCCGACGTGCGCGCGCCAGTCGGCGTGCAGCAACGACGGCAGGACGACGACCAGTAGCCCGGGAAGGTAGATCCTCCGGGCGCGCCAGCGGTGCCACCGCGGCAGCCGCCCGATGTGGCGCAGCACGAAGCCGCCGAAGGCGCCCATCAGCGCGTAGACCGCGCCCGAGGCGCCGATGCTCAGGGGTCCGTGCCCCTTCAGCCAGAACGACGCCGCCGCCCCGGCCAGGCCGCCGAGGAGATAGACGATCAGCACCCGGCGGCCATAGAGATACTCGACGAAGGCGGCCGAGGGAAGCAGCGAGATCAGGTTCGCGCCCAGGTGGCGCAGGTCGGCGTGCAGGAAGAGGGTCGCCGCGACGCCGATCGGGTTGCCGCGGCCGACGAGGAGCTCGTGCAGGTCCCAGGCGAGGGCCCAGATGGCTCGGGGGTAGGCGTCCCGCCAGAGCAGGAGCAGGGCGCCCGCGGCCAGCAGGTTGAGCGCCAGGAGCAGCTCCGTCGCCGACCAGCCGCGGCGCGGGAAGGCGATCGCGAGGAGGTCGGCGAAGGGCCGGGCGCCGGGGTCGCGCCCCGCCTCGCGGCGGTCGGCCTCGCCCGTGCGGCGGAAGAAGTCGTAGAGGGGCAGCCGCGCCGCCGGCTGCCAGAGGCCGTCGCTGAGCTGGAGGGAGAAGACCAGCGCATCGGGAGGAACGCGTCCCTCGGAGACGTGCGCCTCCCACTCCTCCTCCGGGAAGCGCAGTTCCTTCGTCCCTACGCGCACGCGGACCATTGCGACTCCCGTCGACCTCCGCGCCGTGATACGATACCCGACCGACCCGACGACAGGGGCCGGTGCCCTCCTCCGGGGCGGGCTCGGGTCGGCCGTGCCGGCTCCAGGATACCCGATCGATTCGCAGGAGGATACGGTGGCCCAGCCCTTCGTCCACCCCAAGGGGATCAACGATTCCGAGCACGTCGGCGCCGGCACCCGCATCTGGGCCTTCGCCCACGTGATGAAGGGCGCCCGCATCGGCGAGCACTGCAATATCGGCGAGGGCGCCTACATCGAGGGGGGCGCCGTGCTCGGCGACCATGTGACCGTCAAGAACGGTGTCTGCGTCTGGGATCTCGTCACCTGCGAGAACTACGTCTTCCTCGGACCCCACGCGGTCCTGACCAACGACCCGGTGCCGCGCAGCCACCCCGACTACAAGGGGCACCCCGAGAAGTGGCGGCCGACGCTGCTGCGCGAGGGGACGACGATCGGCGCCAACGCGACGATCGTCTGCGGCCACGAGCTCGGGCCCTGGTGCTTCGTCGGCGCCGGAGCGGTCGTCACGCGCGACGTGCCCGCCCACGCGCTCGTCGCCGGCAATCCCGCGCGCCGGATCGGCTGGGTCTGCCGCTGCGGGCGGCGGCTGACCGAGGAGCTGCGCTGCCCGGCGTGCGCGCTGGCCTACCGGCGGGCGGCGCAGGGATTGCAGCCGCTCGAGTAGCCGGAGAGGGCGATGGCCCCAACTCACGCCGAGCTCGTGGCCGCGCTGCGCACTGCGATCGCCGGGCGAGCGGCGATCCTCGACGCGCACACCGAGGGCGTCGAGCAGGTCGTGCTGCTGATCGGCGGCGACGACGGAACCCGCCACGAGCTCCACCTGCTCCTGCTGGACCCTCGCCCCTGCTTCTGGCTCGAGCGGGCCGCGCGTCGGGGCCGGGCCGAGGGCGGAGGCTTCGACGACTGGCTGCGCCGCCATGTCGCCGGCGCGAGGATCGCGGGCGTCGGCGCGGGCCTCTCGGGGCGCATCCTGCGACTCGACCTCCGTTGCCCCGCTCCCGGCGCGTTCGATCCTCTGCGTGCTCCGGGCACCCCTCGCTTCCCCGCCCTCCCCGCGGCGCTCATCCTCGACCCGCTGCCCGGGGCGGCCCGCCTCCTCGTGCTGGATGCCGGCGGAGATGTCATCCAGCGCTATCCCCCAACGGCGCACGGGGAGCCGCGCGGGCGCGGCGCCCCCGGCAGCCGCTACGCGGAGCCGCGAGCGTCGCGCGTCACCGCGGAAGAGGAGGATGGCAATGGCGCGGACGGCGGGATGGGAGCGGCGGCGGGCCGCGGGGCTGATGGGGGATCCGCAGCGGGCGCGGACTCCGGCGCAGATGCGGGTTCCGGAACGGGCGCCGCCCCCGCGGTCGCCGGGTCGAGTGCGGGCTCTCCTCCGGCGGCCGATCCGGATGAGCTCTTCCGCGTCGCTCGAGAGCGCGCCGCAGCCGTCGTCGGCCTTGCCCGCGCCGCCGAGTGCGTCCGCCGGGTGCGCAGGATCCTGCGCGCCGAGCGGGACCGCCTGGCCCGGCTGCAGGTCAAGCTGGACGCGGAACTCGAGCAGGCGCGCGGCGGCGGCGACTGCCGTCGCCAGGCCGAGGCGCTGCTCGCCCATGCCCGCCGCGTCCCCAGGGGCGCACGCTCTGTCGCGCTCGAGGACCCCGGACAGCCGGAGCGCGTGCTGACGATCGCGCTCGATCCCCGGCTCGGCTTCAGCGAAAACGCCAAGCGGCTGTTCCGCAAGGCGGCGCGGCTCGAGCGCTCGCTGCCGCTTCGCGAAGCGAAGGCCGCTCAAGCGGCGCGGCTGGCGCGCGAGATCGAATCCTGGCTGGCGCTGCCGGCGCTGGCCGAGCCACCTCCCCCGAACTCCAGGAAGAGCGGCGCGGCAGCCGGGTCGGGCGCTCTCGTCCGACCGGAGGATGCGATCGACGGACTCATGGCGGCCCTGCAGGAGGCGCGCCGACGGCTCGCGCAACTCGATCCGGGGTTGCGCCGGAGCTGGGCGGCGGCGGTCGATCGCTGGCGAGAAGCGCTCGCCGGGCTCGATCGCCCGCTCAACCGGCCGGGCTTCGAGGCGCGCCGGCCAGCTCCGGAGGAGGCCGTGGCTCCCGCCGCCCGCCCGCGGCGCTTCTCCCTGCCGGGAGGATGGGAGGTTTTGGTCGGCCGCTCGAACCGGGAGAACGATCTGCTGACGCACAGGATAGCCCGTCCCGGCGACCTTTGGCTCCACGCCCGCGGCGCCGCGGGCAGCCATGTCGTCCTGCGCGCGACGGCACGAGGCGCGAAGCCGTCAAAGGCGATCATCGATCGCGCCGCCGCTGTCGCCGCCTACTACAGCAAGGCGCGCACCTCCGCGCTGGTGCCGGTCGTCTATACCGAGAAGCGCTATGTGCGCAAGCCGCGCAAGGGGGCGCCCGGATTGGCGGTCTGCCTGCGGGAGAGCGTGACGATGGTCAAGCCCGCGTTGCCCGAGGAGTGATCGGCGGGCCTGGAAGGGGAAGCGCGGGACCCTCCCCTGCCGGCGTCTTTCCCTGGCGGGTTCGCGCGCCTGTCGCCGGCCGGAGCGAGTCGGCGCGGTGGGACAGGTTCCCTCGGCGCGTCGCTCCCCTGGGGCGGGGGCGGGCCACCGGCGCGACGGTCGATAGAGGGAAGGGCGGAGCAGTTGACGCTGGGCCGGCCGGATTGCCCGCCCGGCCCCCGCCTGCCTGCCTACTCCCCCTCCCTCCTGCATGCGTATCTGGATGTACGCAGTACCCGGTGCCAGTGACCGATTGCCTACGTCCCCTCGATCCGCCTTCACCCGAATGGCCGGCAAACCCCAATTGGCTGATACCGCCGCCCTAGCGGGTATTGGGGGGCAATCCCCGACATCCGTGCGAAGTGGTTCGTGCAGAACACCTGGCGCGGAGCCTGGAAGCGGGGTAGACACTGGCAGTTCGCATGCCCAAGCGTAGGCAGTGACCCCCGGGGCAAGGGGAGGGGCTCTCCCGTAGGATCCGGGACCCGGCACCGAAGGCGAGGTATGTGGGCAGCAAGAGAACGCTGGCGTTCAGCCGCGGCGGGCGGCGAATTCAGCGCATCGGGTTACCCTTTGGTTTCCGCCGCCCGACGGCGGCTGGAACGCCTTGTTGGGCAGCCCGTGCGCGCGCCGGCCTCTCGCGAACCTCAGAAGCTCCAGGATTCCTCGTTGCCGATGCCTTCCAGAAGGAGGCATGGGTGATTCCTTTGCCGGCACAGAGGCTTGCCCGAGACTCCGAGAGAACCGACCGAAACCGCGGTGACCGCGACAGCAACAGCCGTTCCAGATCATCATCGTCGATCGGAGCGAGCAGAATGGCGACGGCCTTGCCGTTGCGGGTGATGACGACCGGCCCCGTCGTCTCGATCTCTTGCAGATACGCACTCAGCTTAGCCTTGACCTCGGCAAGACTCGCGATTCTCATGGATCTAACTCCTCTCCGCCAATGAAGAGCCGGTTGCGTTGCTTGACAGCGATGGCCAGTATCCAAACCCGGCGGTCCTCGTGGACAACCTCGTAGAACACGCGGAAGCGATTACCGGGACCGCAGCGAAGCTCCCACGTTGACCCTGCGGGTCCCGGTTGCTCCTCGAGAGGTTTGCGGTTACGCGTACATGTCGTGGGCACAAACGAAAGCTGCTCCTTGATCGCGCGTCGAATCAGCCCATGGTACTTGGGCTCGATGGCATCCACATGACGCCCCACTTGGGGTGCGTAGACGATGGTGAATGGTGTCCGTCGCATATGTGACCAGAATTATAGTCACCGGAGAGACGATGTCAAGTCTCCGTTACGCGGGGCAGCAGCCCTTCTCCCAGCCTGCCCAACGCAGGCATCACCGGCGGGGCGGGCCGGCCCTCTCTGCCAGCATTCCTGAGACACTTGACCTCCCGGAGTCTAGTGTAGAGGGCGAGCTGAGGGCAGCGCGGCGGCTTGCCGCCATGGGAAGGCTGGTGCAGGACTGACTGGACGTTCGTTGACGAACAGCTCGGCGGAGACCTCGAGCATCGGGAGTGGATGCGGCAGCCGACCTTCGGGGATCGCTGAAGGATGGGATATCGGCTCCCGGGGTCACGGGAGCGCGGGGGCGGATGTCGGCTCCCGGTATGACGGAAGGGACGGATTGGCTCCAACCATGGCATGCACCGGCCGGGCGGCCCTGTCACGGCCCTGGCTGCTGAGCGCAGGAGTGTCCGGAGAGGCCCTGCCGAGCCAGGGCCGCGCCAGGACCACCCGCCGGTGATGCCTGCGTTCGGCGACGGGACCACGAAGGGAGCGCATCCTCGCCGGACCCAGTGGCCGCGGGGAGAAGGGATACCCATGGGAGCAATCGCGGAGGCGTTCCGAGAGTATGCGCAGCCCCTGCTGGATGCCACGGACGGCTCGGCGGAACAGGCGCAGAGGGCACTGACGCTTGCGCAAGTGTGCTGGAATCTGGCGCTGGAACCGGCGAAAGATCGGGACGAGACACTCAGCAGGTTGAGTCCGGTTCTCGAGATGGGCGAAGAGGAGTTTCGGAAGTTCCATGCTGGGGTTCTTGTCCCCATGATCCTCCGACACCAGGAGATGTTCCCGGATATGCACGGCGGACACATGAGGCCTCCAGCGTCAGAGGTGGACTTACCAACCCGGATCCGGACCAAGGAGGGTCACCAGGTGGGGCGCAATGCTCCGTGCCCCTGCGATAGCGGGAAGAAGTACAAGCAGTGCTGCGGGAAGTGACCTGTTCGGAGAGCGATTCGTCAGGGAGGAAGGTGACTTCACTCTGCCGCTCGCAGAGGCTGTCGTCCACCAGCACCGGCTCTCCGGCCGGGCCTAGCCGCCCGCTTCCCGCATCAGGAACCCCCTGAACCGCGGCCGCCAGGCGAGCACTCCCATCACCGCCGTCGATGCCACGCCGCAGACGAGGAAGATCAGCGGCACGTTGCGCCCGGCGAGGTCCGCGATCACGCCCGCGAGCCCCA
Organism: Candidatus Eiseniibacteriota bacterium; assembly: GCA_016867695.1. GTDB lineage: Bacteria > Eisenbacteria > RBG-16-71-46 > CAIMUX01 > WJJG01 > VGIY01. The sequence goes on from VGIY01000070.1 coordinate 8,307, forward strand.
TCCCGATCGGGGCCAGGCCTGCCGCGAGCGTGGCCAGCACGCCGAAGACACGGCCGCGGATCTCTGTCGGCGTCGTCACCTGGAGGATCGTCACCAGGAGGACATTGATCAGCCCCGTCTCGATGCCGATGAGGCCCATGATCGCGAGCGCGACCCAGGACGAGCGGGTCAAGCCGAGCGCGGCGAAGCTCACGCCGATGAGCGTCAGCGGGACGACGATCAGCCAGGCTCGCGCTCGCGGCGTCAGGCGCAGCGCGCCCGCCAGGGCGTAGCCGAGGAGCGCGCCCGCGCCCACCGCCGCCAGCAGGAAGCCGAACCAGTCGGGCGGCCGGTGCAGGAAGTCCTCGACGTAGAAGGGCATCAACACGCTGAATGGCGCCAGCAGGAAGTTGACCAGCGTGGCGGCCAGGATGACATCCAGCATGCCCCGCTGCGAGCGGATGAAGCGCAGCCCGGCGAGGATCTCGACGCCGAAGGAGACGAGCGTGGCGCGCAGCGTCCCCGTCTTCTCCGGCAGCCTCTGCGGGATGCGGATGAAGCACGCGCTGGCGCCCGATACCAGGTAGGAGACGCCGTTGATCAGGAAGAGCAGCGGCGCGCCCAGGAGCCGGAAGAGCACGCCGCCCATCCCCTGGCCGAAGAAGACGGCCACCTGCGCCGCCGCCTGCGCGAGCGAGTTGGCCGAGGCGATCCGCTCCCGCGGCACGATCTCCGGCACCGACGCCGCGATCGCCGGGCGGAAGAACGCGGCCAGCGTGCCGTTGACGACGGCGACGGCGACGATCCAGACGACGCCGAGGCGCGGGGACTGCGGCGCGAGGAAGAGGATCGCGGCCAGCGAGAGCACGGTCACGCCCCGGGCGAAGTCGGTGAGGATGATCGTCGAGCGGCGCGAGTAGCGATCGGCTGCCGCGCCGGCCACCGGCCCCAGGAGGACGGCCGGGAGCATCGCCAGCATCATGATCACGCCCATCAGGCTGGCCGAGCCGGTCGCGTGCTTCAGCCAGAAGAGGGTCGCGACCATGTGCAGCTCGCTGCCGATCTGGCTGATGAACTGTCCCTGCCAGAGGAGCACGAAGTGGCGGTTGAGGAGCCTGGCGGGCGGCGCGGCGGGCGGCGGCATCTCGCTCATGGGGGAACCCCGAGCCCTCGGGCCGCGCCGCCGGGCGGCGGGCGGCGGCGTCCAGCCCCTGTCAGGCCCCGCTGCCCAGCTTCGGTCCGGGCAGCCGGACGTCCCCCCGCCTGAGCGTCACCCGCTGCTGATCGAGATACTCGAGCAGGGGAACGGCCTGCTTGCGCGAAACGCCGAGCAGCTCCTTCAAGTGGCCCACGCCGAGCTCCCGCTCGGCGGCGAAGAAGCCCTGCACGCGCCGCACGAGCTCGCCGAGGATCTCGCTGGCGAAGTAGAGGTCGGGCGGCACGCGCGTGATCTCCCCCGCGTCGGCGAGCAGCAGCAGCAGCGCCTCGGTCTCCTTGCCGCCCGCCTTGGGCATCGCCGCGGCGACCGCGCCGAGCACCTCCCGCTGCGTCCGGCCGGCGAAGTGCGCCTCCCGGATGGCGGCCAGCATGGCCGCGCGCTGCGCCTCGTGCTCGGGCTTGAGGTGCAGCTTGTCCTCGCCCCCGCGCAGCCGATCGCCGCGCGGGAAGAGCCGGCCCGCCTCGGCCTCGCGCTGGACCCAGGCCTCGACGAGATCCTCGTGAATCCGCCCCTCGACCTTCTTCTTGAGCTCGCTCTTCTGCAGGCCCCAGGAGAGGGGCTCGCGCCCCTGGTAGTCGGCGACCGCGCCGGCGAGGGCGGCGCCCGCATCGGCGAAGGCCTCGCGTGAGACGAGCAGCCGCTTGCTGACCGCCAGCGCTTCGCCCGCGGCCGTCAGCGCCTCCAGCGCGGCGCCGACCTCGGAGGCCGTGCAGCCGCTCTCGCGCGCCAGGAGCTCGCGCTCGGCCCCCAGCTCCGCGCGGCGCGCCAGGACCGCCCTCACGCGCTCTTCCGGCGTGCCCTTCTCCGCCTGGCGCAGCGCCTCGATGTCCTCCCCGCGGAAGCGCCGGCGCTTGCCGACGCCCGCGGTCACGACCGTGCCTCCGGCGACGGTCACGATCGGCGAATAGCTGCGTAGCACG
>VGIY01000071.1 GCA_016867695.1 Candidatus Eiseniibacteriota bacterium
CCCGCCTTCGTCCTGCCCAATGTGGCGGGGGGCGCCGAGGCCGCCGGCGACACGCTCTTCGACGTCTCGTCGCTGACGATGCTCGTCTTCTGGACCACCCATTGCGGGGAGTGCATCCGCCGTCTCGAGATCTGCCAGGAGCTGGACGACTGGGGCCGTCCAGAAGGCTTGACCGCCATCGGCGTCAACTTCGACGATCGGCCCAGCGCGAAGATCGGGATCCTCGCCGGCTCGGCGACGCCGCGGATGCTCCAGCTCTACGACGAGGGGGGCTTCGTGGCCGGCCTCTTCGGCGCCGGCGCGCACAGCTTCAGCGTCTATCTCATCGACGCCGCCGGCGACATCCTCGCCGTCGGCCACGAGATCCCGGCCGACTCGCTGGCGGTGCTCCGGCCGCTCCTCGGGCGTCTCCTCGACGAGGCCTCGGGCGCCCCGGCGCCGGCGACGGCGCGGGCGCCGGAACATCCCGGCGCCGCCGAGCTGCTTCGCGACGCGGCGCGTTCGCGCCCGGAGAGGCTGCGCATCCAGGGCGTGGGCCGCGTTCGCTGGATGGACATCGACACGACCGGCACGGGCGCGACCGGCCCCAACGGCGAGGAGGTCGAGCCGGGGGCGACGCTGCGCCACCGGCTGGAGCTGCAGCTCATCGCCACGATCTCCTCCGGCCTCACCGCGGGCGGTCTGCTCTGGCTCAGCAACGAGGGCGCCGCCGTGCTGCGCAGCGGCCCCGACTACCTCTCCAGTCCCTGGGGCAGCGCGTTCGTGCGCGCGGCCGGCTCGGCGCCGCTGCCGGCGGTCGGCCCGAGCCGCTACAGCCTGCGCGCCGGCTACTATGACGCCGCCTTCTCGCCGCTGCTGCTCATGCGCTGGGACAAGGACGACTCCCCGATCAGCGGCGGGCAGAAGCTGCAGGGCTGCGGCGTCTGCGGCGGGGAAGCGGGCGTGGCCGGCTTCATCCGCTCGGAGAGCCTCGAGAAGCTCGAGCCCGAGTACCTCTTCGAAGGGGCTCGGGGCGACCTGGCGCTCGGCCGCTTCGCCGACCTCGCGCTGCTCTACGCCCGTCCGCAGGAACACCACCCCGGCGAGACCGCCGACTGCTTCCTGGCCTCCAGCGCGGTGATGCGCTACCGGGAGCACCTCTACGGCGGGCGGGCGACGGGGCACGCGGCGCTGCCCTACACGCCCGATCTGCTCAGGGTCTCGGGCGGCGCCCTCTGGGTGCGCGACGAGACCGACGCCTGGCGCTGCGGCACCAAGCTGCCGAGCTACGAGCCCTCGACGACGCGCCTGCTCGGCGCCGAGCTGGTCGTTCCGCTCCCGGGCCGCTCGGAGCTGGCGGCCGAGATCGCCGCCAGCCGCTGGACGCCCCAGCCGGCGGCCGGCGAGGGCGCGGCGGGGGCCGATTCGGCGGTGACGGGCCGGGCCCTGCGGGCGGCCTGGAAGATGGACTGGCTGGTCGCCGGCGGGAGGCTCCCCCGGCCGCTGGCGCGAAGCGGCGCGCTCGCGGGGGGCATGAACATCCGCCTCAACGCCGGCTACCAGCGCATCGGCAGGGACTTCTACTCCCCGTACAGCGCGCTCTCCTACGAGGCGAACATCCGGCTGGCCGAGGGCGCCACGCTGCCCGGGCTGAAGGGGCCGCGCGGCTCGGCGCGGCTCGAGTGGGGACCGTTCGGCCTGGGCGGCTTCCTCAAGCGGCTCGACCCGGTGGACGAGGAGGCCGCGTTCGGCGGCGCCGAGACGCCGGGCGGCGCGCGGCGGATGGCGAGCCTCTGGGCCGACCTGCTCCTCTGGCCCGGCGGGACGCTCATGGGCGGATGGGTGCGCGACGACCGGGACCCGCTCCCTTCGCAGCGGGCCTTCCTGAACCCGGAGGACCATCGCAGCGCGATCCCGGCGGAGAACCGGCGCACGAAGGTGCTGGGCTTCGAGCAGGAGCTGAGACCGCGCTGCCTGCTGATCCTGGAGGCGCAGTGGGTGGATGGCGAGAGGGCCTGGACGGGGGCCCCTCCGGGTCTCGAGGAGGCGCCGCCCGAGGCCTACGGGTCGCGGACGTTCCGGGCGATGCTCGACGTGGAGTTCTAGGGGCGGCCCGCGCAGCCTTGCGAACGCGCCCCGCGGAGCGATAGACTCCCCTCTTTCCGGATCCTGGCACGCGGCGCTCCATCCCCGGGGCGCCGGTTTCCGGGCGGCCGAGGGGACCCGGACCCCGGCGGAGGCCCTTCATCCCCGGGTGCCGGCAGGCAAGGAGGTTGGCGTGGACCCGCGAACGACCCGCTTGGCCGAGGTGCTCGTCCACTACTCGTGCGGCGTCAAGAAGGGCGAGAACCTGCTGGTCGAGGGCTTCGGCTTCGAGGCGCTCGACCTGATCGGCGAGATCGTCCGCATCGCCACCCGCAAAGGGGCCAACGTCTTCTACGAGCTGCGCCACGACACGCTGGTGCGGACGCTGCTCCAGCACGCCAACGAGGACCAGATCCGCGCCCAGGCCAAGCACCCGCTCCTGCAGATGAAGGACATGCAGTGCTACATCGGCATCCGCGCGGCGGCCAACATCGCCGAGCTTGCCGACGTCCCGGCGCAGAAGCAGCGCTGGTACACGACGCACTACCGCAAGCCGGTCCACCTCGAGCAGCGCGTCCGGCACACCCGCTGGGTGGGGCTGCGCTACCCGAACAACTCCATGGCCCAGGCCGCGCGCATGCCCCTGCAGGCCTTCGAGGACTTCTACTACTCGGTCTGCACGATGGACTACGCGGCGATGTCCCGGGCGATGAACCCGCTCAAGCGGCTGATGGAGAAGACCGACCGGGTCGAGATCAAGGGCCCGGGCACGGATCTCTCCTTCTCGATCAAGGGCCTGCCGGCGATCAAGTGCGACGGCAAGATGAACATTCCCGACGGGGAGATCTTCACCGCCCCGGTGCGCGAGAGCATGAACGGGACGGTGCGCTTCAACGCCGGCTCGCTGCTCGAGGGCACCGTGTACGGACCGATCGACCTTACGTTCAAGAAGGGCAAGGTCGTCAAGGCCGAGTCGGGGGCCAATACCAGGAAGCTCAACGAGGTCCTCGACCGCGACGAGGGCGCCCGCTACGTCGGCGAGTTCTCCTTCGGCATCAACCCGCACATCCACGAGCCGATCCTCGACATCCTCTTCGACGAGAAGATCGCCGGCTCCTTCCACATGGCGGTCGGCAACGCCTACGACGAGTGCGACAACGGCAACAAGTCGGCCATCCACTGGGATCTGATCCAGATCCAGACGCCCGCCTTCGGCGGCGGAGAGATCCGCTTCGACGGCAAGCTGATCCGCAAGGACGGCCTCTTCCTGCCGGCGGCGCTCCAGGGCCTCAATCCCGAGAAGCTGAAGTAGGCGGTCCGGACGACGGGGGGCGGGCGATGCGCGTCGATCGGCGGGGTAGCGGAACGATCGGGCGGCGACCCGGGCGGCGCGGCGCCGCGCGCGGCGCGCTCGCCCTGCTGGCCGCGCTCCTGGCGGGCGGAGGGCTCTCGGGCGCGGGCGCCGCGCCCGCCGCCGGGTCGGACCGGGAGAATCCCCGCCCGCTCGCCGCGACCCTCGCCGTGGCCGACACCCCGGCCGACGGCGGCAGCTCGCTGACGCTCACCTGGGACGGGGCGCGGCTGGCCGCCGCGCTGGCTGAGGCCCATGGGGAGGCGGAGGACCCCGCGGCGGCGGAAGAGGCCGCGAAAGAGGCTGCGGAAGAGGGGGTGGAAGAGGGGGCGGAAGAGGCCGCGGATGAGGCCGTGGAAGAGGCGGCGGACGCGGCCGAGACCCGCGCGGCAGCGCGCGCGGGAGCGCTGCCGGCCCCTGGAGCGGGGGAGGTCGACGTGGAGCGCGCCGCGGCCGGCGACACGGCCTTCGCGCGCATCGCGAGCGTGCCCGCCTCGGCGGGTCGCTTCGTCGACGAGGGTCTGGAGCGGACGACGACCTACCGGTACCGGCTGACCGGCCGCGGCGCGGGCGGCCGGCTCCTGGCCACGCCCCCCACGCCCCCGCTGGCGCCGCGGGTGAACGCGTTTCGCACCCGCCGCCTCAACGCGCTGGCGGCGATGGTCTTCATGGGCGCCTGCGTCGTCGGCCTGATCCTGCGGGCGCGGCGCGGCGGCCAGATCTACATCCGCCGCATCTCGGGCCTCGACGCGATCGACGAGGCGGTGGGGCGGGCGACGGAGATGGGGCGCAAGATCCTCTACATCCCCGGCATCATCAGCGTCAACGAACCCCAGACGCTGGCCAGCCTCGGGATCCTCGGCTACGTGGCCAAGCTGACCGCGCGCTACGGCACCGAGCTGGAGGTGCCGAACATCGATCCGCTGACCATGGCCGCGGCGCGCGAGATCGTCAAGCAGTCCTACATGGAGGAGGGCCATCCCGAGGGCTTCCGCGAGGAGATGGTCCACTACATCACCGGCGACCAGTTCGCCTACGCCGCCGCGGTCAACGGCATCATGGTCCGCGACCGGCCCGCGGCCAACTTCCTGCTCGGCTGGTTCGCCGCCGAGTCGCTGCTGCTCTCCGAGACGGGGCAGAGCATCGGGGCGATCCAGATCGCCGGCACGGCGCAGGTGACGCAGCTGCCCTTCTTCGTCTCGGCCTGCGACTACACGATGCTCGGCGAGGAGCTCTTCGCCGCCAGCGCCTACCTGTCGCGCGACCCGCTGATCCTCGGCTCGATCGCCGGACAGGACGTGATGAAGGCGGCGATCCTGGCGGCCATCGTCCTCGGCGTCGTGCTCAGCACGGCGGGGGTGGCCGGGTTCGCCGCCTGGTTCACCGCGCTCTGAGTGGAGTGCCGCGATGAAGAAGCAAGTGCCGATCCTGCTGGCCGTCGTCGCCAGTCTCTGCCCGGTGGTGGGCTTCCTCCTGCCGCAGCCCTGGGTCGACGAGTGGATGAACCGCCGCCTCGACGAGTGGATGGTGATCATCGCCAGCTTCGCCCTGGTCCTGGGCGTGGTCAGCGTCGTCCAGGTCAACCTGCACAAGGTCAGGCGGCGGAGCCGGGGCTGGGGCTTCAGCCTGGCCCTGCTGCTGTCGCTCGGGATCATGTCGGCCTTCGGCCTCTTCGGCGGGCAGGGGGAGCGCGCCGACGGCTCGCTCCATCCCTTCACCTGGGTCTTCCAGTTCGCCTTCTCTCCGCTGCAGGCGACGATGTTTTCGCTGCTCGCCTTCTACGTCGCCTCGGCCTCCTACCGCGCCTTTCGCGTGCGCAACGTCGAGGCGAGCCTGCTCCTGGTCGGCGCGGTCCTGATCATGATCGGGCGCATCCCGCTCGGGCAGGCGATCCATCCGCTCGTGCCGCAGATCGCCGAGTGGATCATGCAGTTCCCCAACACCGCCGCCCAGCGGGGGATCATCATCGGCGCGGCGCTCGGCGCCGCGGCGATGTCCATCCGGGTGATGGTCGGCATCGAGCGCCCATACCTGGGCAAGAGCTGACCGGCCGGGGCCGGCCGGAGGTAGGCGATGAAGCTGGCGCGCAAGCTGCTCCTCATCGATCGGCGGATCATCTTCCTCCTCGTCCTCGCCGGGGCGGTGATTCCGATCCTCTTCCCGATCGGCCTGGCCGTGCAGGTCTCGCCCCCGGTGCGGGCCGTCTTCCAGCGGGTGGAGGCGCTGCGCCCCGGGCAGACGCTGCTGCTCTCCTTCGACTACGGGCCCTCCGACGGGCCCGAGCTCGACCCGATGGCCGACGCCATCCTGCGCCACTGCCACAAGCGGGGCGTCAAGGTCGTCGGCCTCTCCCTCTTCCCCCTGGGGGGCGTGGACATGGCCTTCGCCCGGCTGAGGCAGCTGGCGACCGAGCTGGGCGCCCGCGACGGCGAGGACTGGGTCAACCTGGGCTACAAGGACGGCGGGCAGGCGGCGATGAAGGCGATGGGCGACAATCTCGCCCTGGTCTTCCCCGTCGACGCCAACGGCGTGCCGGTCGGCGAGATCCCGCTGATGCGCGCGGTGCGCAACTACAACGACGTCGGGCTGGCCGTCTCGCTGGCCACCAGCGTGCTCGGCGAGTGGTGGATCAACCTGGTCAACGCCCAGTTCGGCGTCGACGTTGCCGTCGGGACGACCGCGGTGTCGGCGCCCAAGTACTACGCCTTCATGGAGGCCAAGCAGGCCGTCGGCGTGATCGGCGGCATGAAGGGGGCGTCGGAGTACGAGGAGCTGGTCGCGGAGGCCTATCCCGACCTGGCCGGCCTCTCGCGCACGGCCACGGTGGGCATGGACGTGCAGTCGATCGTCCACCTGGTGATCCTCTTCTTCATCCTCTTCGGCAACGCGATGTTCCTCGCCACCCGGCGCACGAGGCAGGAGGCCTAGGCCATGCAGCTGCAGCTCCCCGGGATCGGCGAGTGGATGGCGGCGTTCTTCACGCTCTGCATCTTCAGCTTCCTCTACCGGGACAACGTGCTCTACCGCCTGGCGGAGAGCATCTTCGCCGGCGTCTCCTTCGGCTACTACATCGGCCTGGCCCGGCTCAACACGCTGGAGCCCAACCTGTTCCGGCCGCTGTTCAGCGACTTCGCGGGCCACTGGCCGCTGCTGATCCCCTTCGCCCTCGGGCTGATCCTCTACCTGCGCTACGTCCCCAAGGCGGCCTGGATCTCCAACTGGGCGCTGGCCATCTACATCGGCTACTACATCGGCGTGAACCTGATCCAGCGGCTGCACGGCGAGGTCCTTCCCCAGGCCAAGGGGACGATGCTCTCGCTGCAGGTTCCCCCGGGGCAGCTGCTCGGCAACCTGGTCATCATCCTCGGAGTCCTGACGGTCCTGATCTACTTCTTCTTCTCCAGCCCCCAGCGGGGCCCGCTCAAGCCGGCGGCGCGGATCGGCGTCTACTACTTGATGATCTCCTTCGGGGCCAGTTTCGGCTACACTGTCATGGGTCGTATCTCGCTGCTCATCGGGCGGCTCACGTTCGTGATCCACGAGTGGGCGCGCCCGCTGGTGCGGGCGGTGTTCGGGGGTTGAGGACGCCATGCCCGGCTCGGTGCTGAAGGCGCAGATCCGCCAGCGCATCTGGGAGCGCATGACGCGCGACGGCGTGGCGCTCTTCCCCGGCGCCTACGGCCGCACGCCGACCTTCCGCGGGCAGGCGGAGAGCGCGCAACGGCTGCGGGGGCTCGATGTCTGGCGGCGGGCTGAGCGCGTGCTCGTCATGGGGGACCCGGTGCTGGCGGAGGCGCGCGAGGCGGCGGTCGAGGACGGCAAGATCCTCGCCGTGCCCGACCTCTCCTGCGCCGACCGGGGCTGGATCGTCGAGCTGGCGCCCTTCATGCTCGACCCCGAGCAGGCGCGCGAGGCGGCCCGCACCGCCGGCTCGGGCGCCGCGGGGCCGGTCTGCGGCACCTGCTGCCTGCGCGGGAAGGACGTCTCCCCGGTCGACCTGATGGTCATCGGGGCGGTGGGCGTCGACCGGCGGGGCAACCGCGTCGGCAAGGGCACCGGCGGCGCCGACCTGGTCTACGCCCTCGGGCGGGCGCGCGGGTTCCTGCGCGCCGAGACGCCGGTGGCCGTGCTCGTCCATCCGCTGCAGATCTTCGGCGAGCCGACCGATCGGGAGGCGACCGACATCCCGATCGACTACATCGTGACGCCGCAGGGTGTGATCCCGGTCGAAGCGCTGGTCATGCGCCCCAAGGGCCTGCACCCGAGCATGATCACGACGCAGCGCCTGGAGGCCTTCCCCGCCCTGCGCGTGATCCTGGAGCGCGAGGGCATCCCGCTTCCGCCGGCCGCGTCGGGAAGGGTTTGAGTTCGGGGCGGGCGGCGCGAGCCGGGCACGGCGAGGAGCCGATCAGCGAAGAGGAGCAGTCATGGCCTTGCTGGATGGGATCCTGGGCAGGAAGAAGGCCTCGCCGGCGGCCCCGGCGCGCCCGCCGCTGGCGCTTCCGGGCATGCCGGCGCCGCGTCCCGCGCCCGCCTTCGAGGGGATGAACCACTACATCATCGTCATCCTCGACAGCCTCCGCTACGACTCGTTCCTGGCGGCCGAGCCCAAGGTCATCTCCCGCCTCGGGCCGGTCGAGAGGCGCTGGAGCTACGCCTCCTGGACGGCGCCCTCGCACTACAACCTGCTGATGGGGCTGCTGCCCCACACGAGCCCCCCGCAGGTCTACGCCTCCGACTACTACAAGGAGGACTTCGTCCGCTTCAACGACCGCTTCGGGGTTGAGAACGTCGGCTTCGCCAGCTTCGTGCCGCACCTCTACATGCCGACCTTCCTGCGCAACACGCTCGGCTTCTCCACCCACGCGATGGTCTCGCTGCCCGTGCTCAACCCCAAGACGGCGATCAACCGCGACTTCGACAGCTTCAAGCTGATGCCCAAGCACAACGACATGAACGCCATGCTCGACGAGATGAAGTTCTCGGGCGAGCGGCCCTCCTTCTACATGCTCAACGTCGGCGAGACCCACTATCCCTACGCGCGGCCGACCGAGCCGGAGAACGAGTGGCCCCGGCTGAGCGGCGTCCATGGCGTCTTCAAGCACCTGGACGACGCGCTGGTCGAGGGCAAGCTGAAGGCGGACCGGACGACCCAGCCCTTCTTCGACCAGGAGAAGCTCGATCAGCTGCGCGCGCGCCAGATCGACACGGTCCGCTACCTCGACGGCGTCTTCGAGCGGCTCTTCGACCTCGTGCCGAAGAACACCTACATCACCGTCACCGCCGATCATGGCGAGCTCTTCGGCGAGGGGGGCTACTTCGGCCACGGGCCGATCCAGCACGACAAGGTCTACGAAGTGCCCTTCCTCGAGGGGAAGATCCGCTAGCCGGCGCTCACTCCCCCTCCAGAGCGCGCAGCCGCGGCTGGAAGACCCAGATCGCACCGGCCCCGGCGAGCAGGGCGAGGGACGCCAGGACCAGCGCCAGCGGCTCGCCGACGCGGTGCGCCACGCTTCCGGCCAGCAGTCCCCCGAGAGGCAGCAGGCCGAAGAAGGCCATCGTGTAGAGGCCCATCACCCGGCCGCGCAGCGCGTCGCTCACCCGGCCCTGGATGATCGCGTTGGCAAGATTCATGACCAGGATCTGCGCGGCGCCGACGCCGACGAGCAGGGCGAGCGACAGCGGCAGCCGGCGCAGGCCGGCGAAGGCGAGCATGAGCAGCGGGAAGGCGAAGGTCCCCGCGGTGAGCAGCCGCCCCTTGTAGCGGAAGCGGCTGAGCGAAGCGAGCGCGAGCGCGCCGAGCAGCGCCCCGGCGCCGCGGGCCGACTGCAGCAGGCCCAGCGTGCGCGCGTCCCCGCCCAGCATCTTCACCGCCCAGGCGGGCATCAGCGTGTAGAGCCCGATCCCGAAGAGGCTCATCAGGCCGATGAGGACGATCAAGGCGCGGATGACGGTGTGCCGGCGGACGTAGCGCAGCCCCTCGAGGAGATCGGCGGCGGCGCTCGTGCGGCGCCTCTCCCCCTGCGCCGGGGCGAGCTTCATCAGCAGCAGCGCGAGGATCACCGCCAGGAAGGAGACGCCATTGATCAGGAAGCACCATCCCGGTCCGAAGGCGGCATAGGTGAAGCCGGCCGCGGCCGGGCCCAGGGCGGTCGCCGTGTGGAACATGGTCGCGTTGAGCGCGATGGCGTTGGTCAGGTCGCGGCGCGAGACCATCTCCAGCACGAAGGCCTGCCTCGCGGGCGCGTCGAAGGCGTTGGCGATCCCGAGCAGGAAGGCGAAGGCGAGGATGTGTCCCGGGCGGATGAGCCCGCCGAAGGTCAGGTCCGCCAGGGCCAGCGCCAGCGCCATCATCGACGCCTGGGTGATCAGCATCAGCGTCTTGCGCGGCATCCGGTCGGCGATGACGCCGCCGTACAGCGTGAAGATCCAGGCGGGCGCCCCCGCGGCGAAGGCGACGTAGCCGAGGTATGCAGACGAGCGGGTCAGCTCGAAGACCAGGTACCCCTGCGCGGTCATCTGCATCCAGGTGCCAAACAGGGAGACGAGCTGGCCGGCGAACCAGAGGCGGTAGTTGCGGTACCCGAGCGCGGCGAAGGTGTGCGGGCGGCGCGCGCGGTCCGGCGATGTCGAAGGTCCGGCGGGCTCCATGTTCCATCCATCCACCGTCCGCGCGACCGACCGCCCCGGCGGGATGACGGGGTGGGGGAGCTCGCCCGGCCGGCGGGGATGATAGCGGGTCGCCGTTGTCCTGGGAACGGGCCGCAGCGCTCCGTGTCCCTGCGGGTCTCTCCGCTCCCGGGTCGCTCCCCTGCGGGCCCCAGGTTCAGTGCCCCTACGGCACGCTGGCGGCGGGATGCTCTTGATCGGCGCATCCCGCCCCTGCTACGCTCTTCTTGTCCCCCCAGACGCGGCGGTGCTGTCGATCCGAGCAGGCGGCAGCGGCGCCGAGCGACCAGACGGCGGCCTTCATGCGCTGAGTG
>VGIY01000072.1 GCA_016867695.1 Candidatus Eiseniibacteriota bacterium
CCCCGTCCGGCATCCCCTTGCATGCGCCCCCTGGCACGCCGCGGACCGACGGCCCGCCGACACCCGAGCGGGCGCGGGAGCGGCCCGTTCAGGGAGAAACCCCCATGCCGACTCGCGGGATCCTGCTGCCGCTCCTCCTGGTTGTCTCGGCGCTAAGCCCGCTGCCCGCCTGCACCCGGGAGACCGGAAGAACCTCCCGCCCGGACACCGAGCCGCCGCGGGTGCGCCTGCTCGCGCCGGCCGACGGGGATTGGGTCGCCGACACGGTTCTCGTCGCCGTCGAGGCGACCGACGCCGGCGGCGTCCACAGCGTCGCGCTGCTCGCCGACAGCGTCGGCATCGGCGTGCGCTACTCGCCCCCATGGAGGCTGGCCTGGGACACCTCGGCCCTGGCCGACAGCTCCAGTCACGCTCTCCGGGCGGAAGCGACCGATCGGGCGGGCAACCGCGCCCTCTCCGAGCCGGTGGGCGTGCGCGTTAGGCGCAACTCCGCGCCGGAGGTGGAGATCCTCTCCCCCGCGGCGGACCTCTACCTGTCCATCGAGGACACGCGCGCCCCATGGCGCTGCCGGGCGAACGATCCGGACGAGGGCGAGCTGGAGGGCGACCGGATCGAGTGGCTGCTGGACGGCCGGGCGCTCGGCCTCCGCGGAACCACCGTGGCGGCACCCCCGCTCGCGCCCGGACCCCACCGGGTCACGGCGCGCGCCGTGGACCGCTGGGGCCGCGCGGGCTCCGCCTCGTGCACGGTGACCGCGTTCCGCTATCCGTCGGGCGACGACCCTTCCGCGGCCCTGGAGACGCTGCTCCTCGCGCTACGCGCCCGCGACCCGGAGCGCGCGTCGAGCGTGCTCGGGGACGCCTTCCTCGCCCTGCCGCCCGGGCGCGCGCCGGGCCAGGCCCCGAGCACGCGGTCGAGCGAGGCGCAGGCCCTCGCCGAGCTGCTCGGCCACGACGGGCTCGCCAGACTCGCCGTCTCGGCCCGCGCGGGCACGGCCGAGTTCCTCCGCGTCGGCGATCGGGAGATGGCCCAGATCGAGCTTCGCGGCTTCGAGATCGCCGCCCTCCTCGAATGCGCCGGGAGCGCGCGCGGCTCGGGCCTGCCGACCTGGCCGGCGCGCGCCCGGCCGGAGCGAGCTCCGGCACTCCTCCCCGCAGGCGGGGTCGAGTGGCGAGTGGAGCGATCGGCGGCGCGGGTCATCCTGCGGCGCGAGAGGGAGGCGGGCGGAGCCTGGCGGCTGCTGACCTGGTGGGACTTCCACGGCGCGCTGCCGGAGCGCGCGGGCGGGACATCCTGGAGCGCGCTCAAGCGGGCCGCGGCGGCCGGGGGACTCTGCGCGCCCGGCGCGGCGGGCGCATGGAGCAGGGCGGGCCTCTTTGACGCGGCGCGCACCGCGGACGGGGACGGCGCGTGGGAGGCCGCGGGCGCATGGGAGGCGGCAGGCGCCGCGAGCGCGGCGGCGCCGCGCCCCGCGGTTCAGTCCGCGCGCGAGGAGAGCAGGCCTTCCACAGCCTCCAGGATGCGCGCGGGCGCGTCCTGGGGCGCCTCTCCGTAGACCGCCGCGAGGAAGGCCCGGCGCCGCCCGTCGAGCGGCAACCGCTCCGGCGGACCGGAGAGCTTCTCCAGCAGCGCTCGCTGCAGCCCGACGCCGTCGGCGGCGATCGTCGCCAGGCTCTCCACGGCGGGGCCGCCCGCCGCGGGTGACTTCGCCCAGGCGATCCACACCGCGGGCGTGCCCAGGCGCAGGCCTTCGGCCAGCTCCTCCCAGCTGGTCGTCACGAGCAGGTCGGCCGCCGCGAGCCAGTCGGCGTCGGACCGGCGCCCGTCGCAGTGGAACCAGCGCAGGCCCCGGCGGGCCGCCAGCCTCCGGCTCCGGGCTTCGTCGACGGCGCTCCCGGCCTCCAGGCGCAGGACGAGGAAGACATCGTCCCGATCGCGCAGCGCGCCGCTCAACCCGAAGAGGACCTCGGGAGCCTCCTCGGGCCGGCAGACGACGGCGATCACCCTTTGATCCGCCTCCGCCCCCCATGCCGCGCGCAGGCCGCGCAGCGCCTCGCGCGGGATCCCGGCGGTGTGATCGGCGGCGCCGAGGCGCGGGTCTCCGGTGACGATCACCGTCGCCGGGTCGAATCCTCCCTCCTCGACCAGCCGCCGCCGCGTCTCGGCGGAGAAGACGCACACCCGATCGAGCGACCCCGCGCCTCCGGGGCGCTGCGGGGGACCACCCAGCGGGCCATAGGCGCCGGGGGGCAGGGGCTGCGTCTGCACGCCGAGCGTCGGAATCCCCAGCCGGCGGGCGGCGGCGAGGATCGGACGGTGCGCCCCGCGCTCGAGGCTCAGCAGCAGCGCCGCCGGGCGCATACCCTTGAGGAAGTGCCTCTCGCGGCGCGTCTCGCGCGTGTAGCGGGGCAGGCGGAGGGCGACGGCGCTCTCGAACCAGAGCGTGATCAGCTCGTCGACGTTCAGCCCCTCGCAGACCAGCGCCGCGCGGAAGTCGGCCCGCTCCGCCAGCTCGCGCCACTGGCGCTGCACGCGGCGCACTTCCCAGAAGCCGCGGCTGGTCTGGACGAGCAGGAAGAGGACGAGCTGGATGTAGAGCGGCGCCAGCCGCCCCGCGGTCATCGCGCCGACGTCGGGGTGGTAGCTGTCGCTGCGGTAGTAGAAGCGCCCGCCGCGCCGCCTCCCCTCGCTCCAGACGCGGCCCAGGTGGATGTCGGTGCGCTCGACGCGGCCCGGCTCGAACCAGCTCCGCTGCCAGCAGCGGCTGCTCGAGACGAAGAGCACGCGCGGGCGCCGGTCGAGGAGGTTCTCCACGAGCAGCCGTACGCCGTGCCAGCCGTCCTGCAGCAGGAAGAAGAGCTTGCGCGCCCGCCGCCCGGCCACCGTCTCCGCGGCGGCCGGGACGGGGGGATCGAGGAAGGCCACCTCCACCCGCAGGCGTCCCGGGTGATCCTCCGCCAAGCGGCGCAGCAGGCGGCGCTGACCGGCATCGATCCCGACGGCGGTCACGGTGCCGTAGCCGCGGGCGACGAGCTCATCGATGAAGGCGCGCTCGACGAGCCGCGCGTGCAGCCAGCGGACCAGGTCGTCGCGCAGGAAGTCCCAGAAGTCGAGATCCTGGACGGCGAAGACCTCGGAGAACCTCCACTCGCGGGCGAGATCGTCGACCCAGGCGGTCACCCGCGGCAGCAGCCGCGGATCGGGGGCGATCGACTCCACCGGGCAGAGGTCGCGGCAGAAGGCGCGCAATCCGTGAAAGGCGAAGCTGATGTCCCGGTATCCGGGTGGCGGCAGGCTGCGGTCCAGGTCCCCCCAGAGCCCGCGCACGAAGGCGCGCATCGCCTCGGGCCCCAGGACCGGGTGCAGGAGCAGGAGGTCGGGCCGCTCGCCGGCCGGCGTCCCGGCCGCGGGAGGAGTGACGGGCGGCTGTTCGTCGTGCATGGTCCGGCCTCACTCCCGTTCGCGCGGCGGCGCCCCGGCGGGCCGCAGCCGCAGGCCGGCCCCGGCCTTGGCGGCGAGCACCTGCGCCCCGACCCAGGCACGACGCAGGGGGCTGCGCGCCTGCGCGCCCCAGCGCGCGGCGCGATCGGCCCACGCCGGCTCGCCGCTCACCGCCGCCAGCGCCTCGGCCAGCGCGGCGTGCAGCTCGTGATAGGCGGGGCTGGTGGGCCGCCGCTGCAGCAGATCGTAGCGCGTCCAGCCGTGGCGCTCGTACTCCGGAATCCGCTCCGAGATCCCCCGCAGGATCCCGAGGCTCTTCGCCTCGAGCTCGGGATCGCCCGTCCAGCGGACCCAGTCCCATAGACCCAGCCAGGCGAGCAGGCAGCCGTTGAGGGCATGGGCGGGGGGCAGACAGGGGAACTCCTCGAAGAAGAGCCCCCGCCCGTCCCGCCAGGCGAGGGGGGAGCCCGGCTCGAGCAGCCCGGCCGCCGCGCCGCGGGCGACCTCGGCGTAGCGCGGCTCGGCGAAGTAGTCGGCCGCGCGCACGAGCAGCGAGATCGCCTGCCCCTGCGTCAGCGCCGAGATCCAGGGAGCGGTCAGCCCGTAGCGGGGGAAGTCGTAGCGCTGGGGCCAGACGGGCCAGCCGCCCGGCCCGCGGGCGAGGCCCTCGCCGGCGACCCAGTCGACCTGCCGGCGCAGCACCTCGGCGAGTGCGGGGTCGGGGCGATCGAGCAGCCGGCCGTGCAGCGCGAGGCTTGCCTGGACGACGCGCACCGGGTCGTGGAGGATGCCCCCAGGCCCGCGGACATCGCGTGCGCCGCGGAAGATCCCATCCTCGGCCAGCGCCGGGCCGACGACCGCGTCTCCTTGCCACGCCCGGCGCCAGTCCAGATAGAAGTGGCGCGGCGGGCCCGCGTCCACGCTCTCCGGCAGGAAGCGCGTCCGCGGGTAGCCCTGCGTGTAGACCCAGAAGCGCTGCGCCGCGAGACCCAGCGCCGCCGCGGCGAGCGCGCAGGCCGCGAGCAGCGCCGCGCGCCCCCCGGCTCCACGGAGCCCCCGCCTTCTCGCGCCCCTCATGCCCATCCTCTCCGCGGAGCCGCGCGGGCCCGCCGCGCCCAACCGCGCGCCTGCCCCCCCCGGCGCCCGCGACAGTCGACTCCGGCGCAGGCGACCGCCGGGCGCCGAGCATGCCGCAGCGCGCGCCGGCGGGCGACGGAAATCAGCCCCACGGGAGATCCGCCCCCTCGTATCGGGGGGGGGGCGGTTGTGCTAGATTGCGCGCCGAGCATGGCCAAGCTGACGACACAGGCGGGAGGCATCTCGCTCGGGCGCGGGGCGGCCGTGCTGGCCGGGCTGGCCACGGTGATGACGCTCTCGCGCCTGCTCCCGCCCCAGGACTACGGCACCTACCGCCAGGTGTGGCTCATCTTCTTCACGCTCGCCCCGGTGCTCGAGCTGGGCGTCCCGCAGAGCGTCTCCTTCTTCGGGCCGCAGATCACTCGCGAGCGGCGCAAGACCTACCTGGCCCAGAACGGCGTCGCGCTGCTCGGCACGGGCCTGCTGACGGGGCTGTGCCTGTTCTCCTGCGCCCGCCCCATCGCCCAGCTCTTCGGCAACCCCGATCTCGTCGCCCCCCTGCGCGCCTTCGCCCTCTACCCGGCGATGACCATGTCGTTCAACATCGTCGAGTACGCCCTGATCACCCACCACCGCCCCGGCACCGCCGGGTGGATCACCGGCGCGAGCGCCGCGGCGCAGGCGGCGATCACGATGGGCGGCTTCCTCGGCGGCGCGACGCTGGCCCAGATCTGCCTCTGGCTCGGTCTCTTCGCCCTGTTGCGCTGGTCGGTGGCGGCGGCGGCGTTCCTCTTCGTCTACCGCGACCTGCGCGTGACCTGGGACTGGTCCGAGCTGCGCGGCCAGCTCGCCTTCGCCCTGCCGATGGGCGCGGCCACGATGGTCGGCCTGCTCGGGCGCCAGATCGACAAGCTGGTCATCTCGAGCCGGTTTCCGCCGGAGCTGTACGCCGTCTATGCCAACGGCTCCTACGACGTCCCGCTGATCGGGATCCTGACGATGTCCATCACCGCGGTGATCGTTCCGGCCATCGTCCGCGCGCGGGCCCGCGGGGATCTGGCCGAGGTGCAGCGCCTCTGGCACGGCGCGGCCCGCCGGGTGGCCACGCTCTTCTTCCCCGCGGCCGTCTTCCTGTTCATCGCCGCCGAGCCCTTCATGATCCTGCTCTTCTCCGCGGAGTACGCCGAGAGCGCGCGGCCCTTTCGCATCTTCCTCCTGCTGCTCCCGCTGCGGATCGCCTTCTACAGCGGCTTCCTGCGCGCGCTCGGCCGCACCGGCCCGATCTTCTTCTCCTCGCTCGGCGCGCTGGCGATCAGCTTCGTCCTGGCCCTGGTCCTGATCAGGGTCCCCGGACTGGGCTTCCTCGGGCCGGCGATCGCGATCGTCGCCGGCAGCTACTGGGCGGCCCTCTACACGATCCGGGTCGCGCTGCGCGAGCTTGGCTGGCGCTGGCGGGACTACTTCCCCTGGCGCCGTCTGGCGGGCACGATGGCCGTGGCGCTGGCCGCCGGCGCACCCGCGCTCCTCGCCGGCGCGCTGCTCAGCGCGCAGCCGGCGCCGCCGCGGCTCCTGGCCATGGGCTTGGTCTACGGCGGCGTCTACCTGACGGTCGGCGAGATCACGCGCGCCGCCCGCCTGCGCGAATGGCTCCGCGCGGTGGGGGACACCATCCGGCAGCGCTAGCGCCGGTGACGGAACCGCCCCGGCCGGCCCCGGACCGCGGGGCGCCCGGCGGCCGCGGCGGCCGCGGCGGCCGCGTCAGCCCAGTTCCTCGAGCAGCTTCAGGAACCGGCCGTACTCCACCGCCGTCCAGCTCTCGGCCTTCACCGCCCCCTGGGAGAGCGTGATCATCGAGACCTTGGCGGCGACGGCCTCGTCGGGCGCCTCGTAGATGTCGAGGAAGTCGTACGGCCCGAGCAGCGCGTAGTGGCAGATGAAGCGCACCTCGGGGCACTTCTCGGCGATCGCCTTCTTCCACATGCGCCCGATCGCCTCACGGTGCTTGACGTCGCGCAGCACCTCGGGACCCATCTTGGTCAGGAGCACATAGGTCGCCATGCTCGCCTCCTCCGGCCGTCGCGGCCGTCGCTCGGGAGGGCTCCCTAGAACTCCGGCCTCCCGGCGAGTATCTTGCCGATCCGCTTCACGCGGGGAAGGAACTTCTGCGTGTCGAACGAGAAGTAGAGGATGTCCGCCTTGGCGATCACGAGCCGCGTCGCCACCGGGCCGTAGAAGCGGCTGTCGTGGCTGGCGTCGCGGTTGTCCCCCAGGCAGAAGACATGCTCGGGCGGGACCACCAGCGGGCCGAAGTCGTCGACGGCGGGCAGGTACTGCCTGCGGATGTGCTTGGTATAGGACTCGCGCACCGGGCGATCGTCGATGAGCAGCGTCTTGCGGCGTAGCTCCACCTGCTGGCCCGCCACGGCGACCACGCGCTTGATCAGGTTCTCGCCCGTCTTGGGGCTCTTGAAGATGACGATGTCCCCCGGACGAGGATCGCGCAGCCCGGGCAGGCGCGCCGTCTCGGTCAGGGGGATGCGCGCGCCGTAGGTGAACTTGTCGGCGAAGAGAAAGTCGCCGACCAGCAGCGTGTCCTCCATCGAGCTCGAGGGGATGCGGAAGCCCTGGACCACGAAGGTGACGATCGGCAAGAAGATCGCCAGCACGATGAGGATCGACTTCAGCCACTCGCGGCCCTCGGCCGCCCACTCGGCGCGCGTGCGCGGGATGCGCAGGAGCGAGGCCTTGGCGGCCGCGTTGCCCGATGAGGTCATGGGTCCTCCCCAGCCGTCGTGTCTGCCGGCGCGGGCGCCGGCCGCGAAGCGGGCGATCCTATCACGCCCCGGCCGGCGCCGACACCCCCGGCTACCACACCCCCGGCGACGGGGCAGTGGCGGCCAGGCTCCCGCCGCGCGCCGGGCCGCGCCGATTCGGCTGCTCGCGCCGGCTCGCTGCGCGCGCCGGGCCAATTGGCGCTTGCCAACGCGTGGGCCGGTGCTCGATACTATTCCGGTTCGTGCCGGGAGCGCGACCTTGCCTTTCCCGGCGGCGGGGGTCTCGTCAGGAGGTTGGATGGCCAAGCGACCGACAGGCCGCTTCGCGAGAGGTGGGAGCCGGAAGGCGAAGGGCGACACCACGGGCCCGCCCGTGCGCAAGCCCCGCGAGGACGCCGTGGAAGTGGAGGGCGTCGTGCGCGAGGCGTTGCCCAACACGATGTTCCGGGTCGAGCTCGAGGACAAGCGCGTGGTGCTCGCGCACGTCGGCGGGAAGATGCGCAAGAACTTCATCCGCATCCTGCCCGGCGACCGGGTCATCGTCGAGCTGTCGATCTACGATCTCGATCGCGGCCGCATCGTCTACCGGTACAAGTAGCGGAATCACTTCGTCCCCGGCCCCATCCGCCGCGAGCTTTCCTCCGCGTTGCGCCGCGCCGTCCGCATCGCGCCGCAATCCCCGGTAAGACGGAGGACGACCGCGGGGGCCCGGCGGTCCGGACGCCCGAACGCATCGATCCGAAGGAGGTCAACCGTGGACTCGCAGCCGCTCCCCCCCGCCGAGACCGGTTCGGCGCCGCAGCCGCCACCCGAACCCTCCGCGCCGCTTCCCGCCGACGCGCCGGCACCCCGCTTCGCGATCGGTCAGCGCGTCTGGGGCCCGATCCTGCGCCTGAGCGAGACGCAGGCGATCATCGGCCTCAGCGAGCACGGCGTCGAGGAGGGCGTCCTGGAGCTCATCCACCTGCGGGACGAGTTCGGGAACCTGAGCGTCAGCGAGGGGGACGAGGTCCAGGCCTATGTGGTCGACAACGGCCCCACGCCCGCCCTGGCGCCGACGTTGCTGCCCCCGGCCCACGAGGTCATGCATCGCCTGGACGAGGCCCGGGAGGCGGGCCGTCCCGTTCGCGGGCGGGTCGTGGCCATCAATCGCGGCGGGCTGGAGGTGGACGTCGAGGGCCGGCGCGCCTTCTGCCCCTACTCGCAGATCGAGATCGGCCGCTGCGAGAACCCCGAGATCCACCTCAACCACATCCTCGACTTCATGGTCACCGAGCTCGACGCCGGGAAGCGGCGCATCGTCCTCTCCCGCCGCGCCGTCCTCGAGCGCGAGCGACAGGAGAAGATGGGCGACCTGCGCGGGCGGATCAGGGAGGGGGCCGAGTTCGACGGCGTGGTCATGCGCCTGCAGCCCTTCGGCGCCTTCGTCGACATCGGCGGCCTCGAGGGCCTGGTCCACATCTCCGAGATCGCCCACGAGCGCATCGCCGATCCCCAGGACGCGCTGCGCGTCGGCGAGAAGGTGCGCGTGCGCGTGCTCGGCGTCGCCCAGGACAAGACCGGCCGCGATCGCGTCCGTCTGTCGATCAAGGCCACCCTCGAGGATCCCTGGGTCAAGGTGCCCGAGCAGTTCCACGAGGGGGACGTCATCCATGGGCAGGTCGTGCGCGTGACCGAGTTCGGCGCCTTCGTCAAGCTCTACCCGGGCGTCGAGGGACTGCTGCACGTCTCCCAGTACCGGCCACGCCGCCCGGCGGCGCCGGCGGCCGACGCCGAAGCCGGGACGGATCCCTCCCCCGCGCTCGAGGAGCGCGAGCCCCAGGTGGGGCAGGAGATTTTCGTGCGCATCGGACGGATCGACGTCCCGCGCAAGCGGATCTCGCTTGTGCTGCGCGACGAGGAGCGGGCGGAGCGGCGCCGCGGCGAACACGACGCCGTCGTCGGCGAGGTCGTCGAGGGCGTGGTGCGGACGATCAAGCCCTACGGCGTCTTCGTCGATCTGCCCTCCCTGGGCCCCTGGGTCAGCGGGCTGCTGCCCGGGGCCGAGACGGGCCTGGCCCGCGAGGTCGTCATGGCGCGCCACTTCAAGATCGGCGAGCGGCTGCCGGTCGAGATCATCGAGGTCGACGAGCAGGGCCGCATCCGGTTGAGCCAGAGGACGATCCGCGAGCGCGAGGAGAAGGCCTCCGCGCCGGCCGCCGCCGGCGAGGACCTGGCCGCCCGCGCAGCCCCTCCCGGCGGCTTCAACCTGATGGCCGAGGCGTTCAAGCGCGCGGAGAACGGTGGCCGCAAGGCGGAGCGATGATGCCCGCCTGACAGCCGATCGGGCCCGGACGGCGCGAAATGCGGCGTCCGCCGATCAGCGCCCGGCTTCCGGTCCTGCGCCCACGAGATAGAGATAGTAGTCGAGCAGCCGCCCGCTCGCCGGCTCGACCCAGTCCACCCGCTCGCTGCGCCAGGGCAGGCCGAGCCGGGCCAGTTCGCCTTCGAACCCGGCGGAGGGCTCGGTCGCCCAGAAGGCCGCCACGCCTCCCGGAGCGCTCCACGCCGCGACGCGCCGCAGCCCGGCCGCGGAGTACAGCCAGGCGTTCGCCGGAACGCTGAGCCATGTCGGGCCGTTGTCGATGTCGAAGAGCAGCAGGTCGAAAGGCGCCTGCTCCTCGCCGGGGGGCGACTCGAGCAGACCGCGCACGTCGCCGACCCTGCAGGTCACGCGCTGATCGGCGAGCGCCCCCCCGTTCAGCGCGGCGAGCGGCCCGCGGTTCCAGTCGACCAGCGCCGCGAAGAGCTCGACGACGAGGACCGACGCGACCCGGCGCTCGCGTAGCAGCTCGCGCAGCGTGATGCCCAGCCCGAGGCCGGCGACGAGCGCCCGGACCCGCCTGGCCGCGCGCGGTCCCCGCCGCGCGGCCAGGCTCTCCCGCGCCAGGAGCTCCTCGCTCGCCGCGACGTCGCTGTCCATGAGGATCGTCCCGCCGAGGATCAGCGTCGCCCCCGGCCGCGCGCCCCCGCGAAGGTGCAGGACGAGCCTGCCGTGAGGCGTCTCGGCCCGCAGGACCGAGCCGGGGTCCCCGACATCCATCGATCTCC
>VGIY01000073.1 GCA_016867695.1 Candidatus Eiseniibacteriota bacterium
CAGCTCCCGGAGCTGGTCGAGGAGCTGCAGCAGTCGCCGGTAGACCCTGGCTCGCAGCCGCGAGTCCTCCTCGCGCCGCCGGCCGCGCTCCTTGTAGCCCTGGTAGCCGGGGACGAGGTAGGCCAGGTTCTCCAGGAAGCGCAGGCCGCTGGGGTTCGGGGGCGCCGGCGTCATGGCTCACTCCATGCCTGGGCGTCCCGCTCCATCCCGGTCCCGTATCGGCCGCCGCGGCGCCGGCCCACCCCGAGGGCGCGCGTCGCGAGCCGACCGCGGAGTTGCAAGCGGCGTGCCGGGCGGCTTGACCCGCCTCAACTGCATGCCTAGCATGGGGAAGGGCGTGGAGCGCGCCGCCGCCGCGCCGCCCGGCGGCGCTTTCCGCAAGGCGGCGGTCGCGCTCTGCAACGCCGCGCTCCCCGGGTACCGCTCGATGGCCGTGCTCCGCGCGGCGGAGGAGGGGTGTGGCAGCCGGACGGCCACCAGCGCCGCCTGTACGGGCGGTCGCCCTGATCGTCACCGAGCGGGAGGCCGAAGGGGCCCGCCTCGCCGCCGCCCTCGCCGCCGCCGGCCTCGCGCCGATCCGCGTCGAGAGCCACGAGGCGGCGCTGAACGCGCTAGACCGGCACTCGATCGACGCGCTGGTCGCCCGCCTGCGCTCGCCGCGCATCCGCGGTCTCCAACTCGTCGCCCTGGCGCGGGAGCGCCAGCCCCACCTGGGGGCGGTCCTGATCATCGACAAGGGTGAGGAGGAGCAGGCGACACAGGCGATGCGCCGCGGGGTGTCCGACTTCGTCGCCCGACCGGTCAACGCCGACAAGGTGGCGGCGGCGATCCTGCAGGCGCTCGAGCGCCAGCGCCTGGCGGCGGAACTTGAGCGGGCCCGCCGGCGGCTCGAGCTGCGCTTCGGCCTGGCGGGACTGATCGGCGACTCGGGGGCGATGATCGCTCTCTCTTCCCGGATTCGCGAGATCGCGCCGCTCGAGTGCCCGATCCTGGTGACCGGGGAGGCGGGAACGGGGAAGAGCCTCCTGGCCCGGGTCATCCATCAGCACAGCCTGCGGCGTTCGGGGCCCTTCGGCGTCTGCGACTGCGAAGCCCTGCCTCCGCGCCTGGCCCCGGGGGAGCTCTTCGGGCCGCCCGCGGGCGGGCGCGGCGCGGCGCGGCCGGGCAGGCTCCAGCTCGCCGATCAGGGGACGCTCCACCTGCGGCAGGTCGCTTCGCTGCCCAAGGATCTGCAGGGGCGGGTGGCCGAGGTGCTGCAGACGGGGATGCTGCGCCCCGGGCTGGCGCGCGAGCCGCTGGAGGTGCGCGTGCGGCTGGTCGCCTCGAGCCGCACCGGCCTCGACGGCCTGGTCGGCGAGGAGCGCCTGCACGAAGGTCTCTACGCGCTCCTGTGCGGCGCCCACATCGCCCTTCCCCCCCTGCGCCACCGCCGCCGCGACATCCCGCTGCTGGCGTGCCACTTCCTGGGCGAGCTCGCCGAGGGCGATGCCCCCCCGGCGATCGACGCGGAGGCGCTCGACCTGCTGGAGGCCTACAGCTGGCCCGGCAACGTGGCTGAGCTCCAGGCCACGATGCGCCAGGCCCTGCTCCAGTCGGGAGGGAGCGGGCGGATCCGCGCCCGCGACCTGCCGGCCGACATCCGACATCCGCGGACGCGCGGGGACGCGGTCGTCGTACCGCTGGGATCCTCGCTCGAGGATGCGGAGAAGCGGCTCATCGAAGAGACCATGCGCATGACCGCCGGCAATCGGGAGCAGGCGGCGAAGATCCTGCGCGTGAGCTTGAGGACATTCTACAGGAAGCTCAAACGCCTGGGGATCGTGGACGCAACTTCAAATTGAACAAGAGGTTACGTGTTGGAAGGCGTCGTGAGTGCCGATGTGGCACTTCGTTTGGCGATTTGGTTCCACATGGGAACGATCCTGTCGGTCATCTCGATCCGTGACGACATTCGCAGGCCTTTCCAAGAACGAATACGATTCAGCATGAAACGATCTATCGTGGGTCCTATCGCCGAATTCAACACGAGGTGCCTACCCGCCGGGTCTTGATCGATTGGATCTTCTTCGATATCAGTCTGTTGACATCGAGGTGCCATATTGGCATGATCCTGGCACCATTGGTCACGGATCGATTGTCTCCATGCCCTGACGTGGGGCGGGGGGATCGAGATCGTGCAGACCGAGTCGTCTAGAGGCGGGCTGATCGACTCGACGGCGGCTCGGAGTTCGCCGGGAAGAGCGGCAGGAGGAGGAGCGGAGCATGAAGACCAAGTTTCGGCCTCTCGGGGACAGGGTCCTCGTGAAGAGACTGGACGAGGACAAGGTGCAGCGCACATCCGGGGGGATCATCATCCCGGACACGGCGAAGGAGAAGCCGATGGAGGGCCGCATCGCGGCGGTGGGCCCGGGGCGGCGCCTGGAGGACGGCAAGCTGCAGAAGCTCGATCTCAGCATCGGCGACCGGGTGCTGATCGGGAAGTACTCCGGGACCGAGGTCAAGATCGAGGGTGAGGAGTACGTCATCATGCGCGAGGACGACGTGCTCGGGATCATCGAGGGCTAGCGGAAGCGTTCGCGCCGGCGGATGCCGGCGCGCGATGTGACCGGAGAGGAGGTTCCCATGGCTGCCAAGCAGCTGTTGTTCGATCAGGAAGCGCGTCGGGCGATCCTCGAGGGTGTCGAGAAGCTCGCCAGAGCGGTCAAGGTGACGCTCGGACCGCGGGGGCGCAACGTCGTGCTCGAGAAGAAGTGGGGTTCTCCGACGATCACCAAGGACGGCGTGACCGTCGCCAAGGAGATCACCCTCGAGGATCCCTGGATGAACATGGGTGCCCAGATGGTGCGCGAGGTCGCCTCCAAGACCTCCGACGTGGCCGGCGACGGGACGACGACGGCCACGCTGCTGGCCGAGGCGATCTACCGCGAGGGCCTGCGCAACGTGACCGCGGGCAGCAACCCGATGCACCTGAAGCGGGGCATCGAGCTGGCCGTGGCCGACGTCGTCGCCGAGCTCGAGAAGATGGCCAAGAAGGTCAACGACACCGCCCAGATCCAGCAGATCGCGACCATCTCGGCCAACGGCGACGCGACGATCGGCAAGATCATCGCCGAGGCGATGGACAAGGTGGGCAAGGAAGGCACGATCACGGTCGAGGAGGCGAAGTCCATGGAGACGACGCTCGACGTGGTCGAGGGCATGCAGTTCGACAACGGCTACATCTCGCCCTACTTCATCACCGACAAGGACTCGATGGAGGTCCTGCTCGAGGACGCCTACATCCTCCTGCACGACAAGAAGATCTCCAGCCTCAAGGACATCCTGCCGATCCTCGAGCAGACCAGCCAGTCGGGACGCCCGATCCTGATCATCGCCGAGGACCTGGAGGGCGAGGCGCTGGCCACGCTGGTCGTCAACCGCCTGCGGGGTACGCTGCAGTGCTGCGCGGTCAAGGCGCCCGGCTTCGGCGACCGGCGCAAGGCCATGCTCGAGGACCTGGCCGTCCTGACCGGCGGGACGGTGATCTCCGAGGAGAAGGGCCTCAAGCTCGAGTCGACCACGCTGAAGGATCTCGGCAAGACCAAGTCGGTGCGCATCGACAAGGACAACACGACGATCATCCAGGGTGCCGGCAAGCCGGCCGACATCAAGGGGCGCATCGAGCAGCTCGGCCGCCAGATCGAGGAGACCACCTCGGACTACGACCGGGAGAAGCTGCAGGAGCGGCGCGCCAAGCTGTCCGGCGGGGTGGCGGTGGTCCAGGTCGGCGCGGCGACGGAGACCGAGATGAAGGAGAAGAAGGCCCGCGTCGAGGATGCGCTCCACGCCACGCGCGCCGCGGTCGAGGAGGGGGTCGTGCCCGGCGGCGGGGTGGCGCTGCTGCGCTGCATCCCGGCGCTCGAGAAGCGGCCCGAGGAGGCGATGGCCGACATCCAGGTCGGCGTCCACATCGTCCGCCGGGCGCTCGAGTCCCCGCTGCGCACGCTGGCCGACAACGCCGGCGTCGAGGGCAGCCTGGTCGTCCAGGAGGTCCGCAAGAACCCCAAGAAGAGCTTCGGCTACGACGTCGAGAAGGACGAGTACGTCGACATGTACGAGGCGGGGATCATCGATCCCAAGAAGGTCACCCGCGCGGCGCTGCAGAACGCCGCCTCGATCGCCGGCCTGATGCTGACGACCGAGGCGATGGTGGCCGAGATCCCCGAGAAGAAGGAGTCCCCGGCGCCCCGCGGCGGCGGCGGCATGGAGGACATGTACTAGTCCCGCCGAGCGCGCTCCGCGCGAGCGGAGCGC
The DNA here is from genome assembly GCA_016867695.1 of Candidatus Eiseniibacteriota bacterium. GTDB lineage: Bacteria > Eisenbacteria > RBG-16-71-46 > CAIMUX01 > WJJG01 > VGIY01. Next base: position 4,294 of record VGIY01000073.1, read on the forward strand.
GGCCGCAAGCGGGCGCGGATACGAGCGCGCCGGCCGCCGGGGTCCTCGCGACCCCAGGGCGGCCGGCGCGCTTCTGCTATCTCCGGGAGAGCATTGACGCGCGAGGAGGGCGTCGCCTGGGCGCCGGACGCCGGCGCCCAGGATCGGGTCTCGGGGCGGTGGCGCGTGTTCGACGGCTGCAGGGCGTCCGGGATCAGGCCTCGGGGGGCGCCGCCGGGCGGCGCGGGCGCCGCCGCGCGCGTCCTTCCGTGCCCCGGCGGGAGCGCGCCGGGGGGCGTTCGCGCGGCGGCTTGACCGCCGCCGCGGAGGCCTCGGCGACCGGCGCGGGCGGGCGCGTCGACTTGCCCCGGCGGGATCGGGTGGCGATCCCCTTGACCACCCAGGTGCGGCTGGCCTTCTCGTCGCGCGTCACCTCGATCAGGCCGTGCCCCTGGGCGTCCTCGAGCAGGTCGCCGAAGGTGGCGTAGCCGGAGCGGCTCTCGTCGAAGTCGGGCCGCTTGCGCTTCATCGTGTCCTTGATCAGCGACGAGTAGAGCGTGTCGCGCCCCTCGCGCAGCAGCGCGCGGATCGTGCCCAGGAGGAAGTCGAAGACCTGGCGCTTGTTCTCCGGCACGGCCTCCAGCGGCGCGGCGGCCGCGGCGCGACGCTCCTGGGCGAGATCGTCGTAGAAGATGTACTCGTCGCAGTTGGCGATCAGCAGGTGCGCGCTCGAGTTGCGCATGCCCATGCCGATCACCGCCTTGTCGTTCTCGCGCAGCTTGGAGACGAGCGGCGAGAAGTCGGAGTCCCCCGAGACGATGACGAAGGTGTCGATGTGCTCCTTGGCGTGGCAGAGCTCGATGGCGTCGATCGCCAGGCGGATGTCGGCGCTGTTCTTGCCCGAGCGGCGCGCGGCGGGGATCTCGATCAGCTCGATGGCCGCCTCGTGGAGGTCGCCGACGAAGTCCGGGTAGTGGCTCCAGTCGGCGTAGGCGCGCTTGACGACCAGCTTGCCCTTCTCCAGCAGCCGCTGCAGCAGCAGGTCGATGCGCAGCTTCTGCCCGGCGTCGCGCGCGCCGAGGGCGATGTTGTCGAAGTCGATGAAGAGAGCGAGTTTGGCTTCGTCGCTGGGACGCATCGGCGGACCTCTCGGGCGCGGGATGGGGCCGCGGTCCGCCGGGGCGCCCTCCCCGGCCGCCGGGGGCGGCACGCCCCCGGGGACTGCGCGGCCGATCAGGCGTCGTAATAGAGATTCATCTCGTAGGGGTGCGGGCGGTTGCGCACCTGGTCGACCTCGCGCTCGATCTTCTGGGAGATCCAGGCCGGGAAGAAGTCCTCCGGGAAGACGCCCCCCTCGGTCAGGAAGGCGTGATCGCTTTCCAGGGCCCGGAGAGCCTCGCGCAGCGAGGCGGGCACGGGGGCGATGCGCCGCAGCGCCGCCGGGGCCAGCTTCTCGATGCGCTCGTTGATCGGGCCCAGGCCGAGCCTGTTCGGGTCGATGCGCTGGCGAATGCCGTCCAGTCCGGCCATCAGCATCGCCGCCAGGGCGAGGTAGGGGTTGCAGGTGCCGTCGGGGGGACGGAACTCGACTCTCTGCAGGTCGCTGCGATTGGCGTACTTGGGGACGCGCAGCGCGGCGCTGCGGTTGGCCAGGCCGTAGAAGAGCAGGGTCGGCGCCTCGAAGCCGGGGATCAGGCGCTTGTAGGAGTTGGTGCTCGGGTTGGTGATGCCCAGCAGCGCGCGGCCATGCTTGAGCAGGCCGCCGATGTAGTGGAGGGCCGTCTCGGAGAGCCCCATCGGCCGGCTGCGGTCGTAGAAGAGGTTGCGCCGGCCGCGGGTCAGGTTCTGGTGGAAGTGCATGCCCGAGCCCGCCTCGTCGTAGAGGGGCTTGGGCATGAACGTCGCGCTGAAGCCGTTGGCCATGGCCAGGTTCTTGATCGCATACTTGGCCCACTGGATCCCGTCGGCGCACTGGATCAGGGGCACGCGGGTCAGCTCGATCTCGCATTGCCCCGGGCCGCCGACCTCGTGATGGTGGTAGCGCACCGGGAGCCCCGCCGTCTCGATCAGGCGCGACATTTCCGCGCGCAGGTTGTACAGGCTGTCCATCGGCGGGCAGGCGTGGTAGCCCCCCTTGCGGGGGATGTTGTGACCCAGCCGGGAGAGCTCCGTCGAGCCGCTGTTCCAGTCGGCTTCGTCGGAGTCGATGTGGTAGAAGGCCGAGTTGATCTCGCTCGCGTAGCGCACCTCGCGGAAGACATAGAACTCGAGCTCGGCCAGCCAGAGGCTGCCGTCGGCGATCCCCGACCGGCGCAAGTGGTGTACCGCGCGCTGGGCGATGCTGCGCGGATCGCGGGCGAAGCCGGCGCGGGTGTCGGCGTCGGCCACCTGGCAGATGAAGCTCAGCGTGGGCACCTTCCAGAAGGGGTCGAGGAGCATCGTCGCCGGGTCGGGGATGAGCACCATGTCGCCGGTCTCCTTGCGGATGAAGCCGGCGATGTTGGAGCCGTCGAAGGGGATGCCCTCGACGAGCACGCTCGCGTCGAAGGCCGAGACGGGCAGCGTCACGTGCCGCCAGCGGCCGGCGAGATCGGAGAACTTGAGGTCGATCATCTCGACCTTGTGGCGGCGCAGGTGCGTCTGCAGGGCGGTCCGGCCGGCCATGTGAAAACCCTCCCCATCGAGTCCCAAGAGCTTCCCGGGGCGAGGGCCCATCAAACCCGATCCGCGCCCCGGCGGCAAGGCCCGGCGCGCCGGGTCGCGCCCGACGGGGGCATCTGCTAGCATGGACCGAGGCGCCCGCCCGAGGCGGGCCGGACCGGAGGAGGCCTCTCTGGCAGCGGCGATGATCTCGACCCATCGGGAGCCCGAACGGGCGATCCTGGTGGGCCTGGCGGATCCTCCCTCACGCCCCGGGGCGGGCCGGGAGCGGGGGGGTGGCGCCGGCGGCGCGCCCCCGGGGCCGGGCCCGGGGGGCGCGGCGGGCGATCCCCGGCTCGACCGGGGGGCCCCCGAGCAGGGAGGAAGGGCGCGGGGACACGCGGGAGCCGCGGTGGGCGAGGCGGGAGCCGCCGCGGGGGAAGCGGGAGCCGAGGCCGGGGGCGTTGGGACCGCGGGGGGCGGAGCAGGAGGCGCGCCGGGGGAGGGACAGCCCCCGCCCGTTTCGCGAGAGGCGTCCGCCGGGCTGGAGGAACTCGCGCTGCTGGCCCAGACCGCCGGGAGCCTCGTCGTCGGCCGCTTCGTGCAGAAGCGGGCGGCCATCCACCCCGGGCGCTTCCTCAGCACCGGCAAGCTTGCGGCGCTCGCCGAGCTGGCCGAGAGGGAGCGCGCCGACCTCATCCTCTTCGACGAGGACCTCTCCCCCGTGCAGGCGCGCAACCTCGAGCGCGCCCTCGAGCGCAAGGTCATCGATCGCACCGAGCTCATCCTCGACATCTTCGCCCGGCGCGCGCGCACGCGGGAGGCGCAGGTGCAGGTCGAGCTCGCCCAGCTCCAGTACCTGCTGCCGCGCCTGACGCGGCTCTGGGGGCACCTGTCGCGGCTGGGGGGCGGCATCGGCACGCGCGGCCCGGGGGAGACGCAGCTCGAGGTCGACCGGCGGCGAGTGCGCGAGCGCATCGACGTGCTCAAGCGGCGGCTGGCGGCGGTCGAGCGCGAGCGCGACGTCCAGGGCCGGCGCCGGGCGGGGCTCTTCCGCGTGTCGCTGGTCGGCTACACGAACGCCGGCAAGTCGACCCTCTTCAATCAGCTCACCCGCGCCGGCGTGGCGGAGGAGGACCGGCTCTTCGCCACGCTCGACACGACGACGCGCCGCCTGGTCCTGCCCGGCGGCGAGGTCATGCTCGTCTCCGACACCGTCGGCTTCATCCGCAAGCTGCCCCATCACCTCGTCGCCTCCTTCCGCGCCACGCTGCGCGAGGCGCGCGAGTCCGATCTGCTGGTCCACGTCGCCGACGCCTCGCAGCCCGCGCTGGCGGCGCAGATGGCCTCGGTCGACGAGGTGCTCGACGGGCTCCTGGACGGCCGCTCCGTGCCGCGCCTGCTCGTCCTCAACAAGGCCGATCGACTGAGCGAGGGGGACCTTCTGGCGGCGCGGGCCTGGCACCCCGAGGCGATCCTGCTCTCGGCCCTGCGCCGGGAGGACGCGCTGCGCTTCCGCGACCGGCTGGGCCTGGCGGCCCGCGAGCACCGATGAGGGCGGTCCTGCGCGGGGAGGCGCTGCGGGAGCGGCTCGAGGCGCCGACCAGCCGCGCCTGGCTGCGGAGCGTCGCGGCCGGCATGGGCGGGCAGCCGACGATGGCCGCGCTGCGGGACTCCGCCTGCTGGCGGGAGCATGGCGCCGCGGTCGAGGAGCTGCTGGGGGCGGTGCAGGCGGGCGGGCCGAGCGGGGCGGCCCCGGCGCGAGCCGGGGCGTCGGCTTCGGCGCGACTGCGCGTCGTGCACTGGAACATCCTCAAGGGAGTCGCCTTCGACGCGATCGCGGAGTGGCTGCGGGACGACCCCGACCTGCGCGGGGCCGACGCGATCCTGCTCAACGAGGTCGACGTCGGGATGGCCCGCTCCGGCAACCGCCACGTCGCCGCAGAACTCGCCGAGAGGCTCGGCCTGCACTGGGCCTTCGCGCCCAGCTACCTGGAGCTGACGCGCGGGACGGGCCCGGACCTGGCCGCTGCGGGTGAGAACGCCCTCGGCCTGCACGGCGTGGCCCTGCTCTCCCGCGGGGCGCCGCTTGCGCTGCACGCCTGCCCGCTGCCGGAGAGCTTCGACGCCTTCGCCTTCCGGGAGAAGCGCTACGGGCGCAGAACCGCGCTGCTGGCCCGCCTGACGCCGCGTCTCTGGGTCGCGAGCGCGCACCTCGAGGTGCGCGGCGCGCCGGCGGGCAGGGCGCGGCAGATGGAGGCGCTCCTGGAGCAGGTCGAGCGCCGGACCGCCGGGCAGCCGCCGGAGGCGGGATCGGCCGGCGTCCTCATCGGCGGCGATCTGAACACGCACACCTTCGCGCGGGGAGGCCTGCCGGCGGCCGCCGGCGGGCTCGCGCGCATCCTGGCCACCCCGCGCCGCCGGCTGGGGAGGCAGCTGCTCGAGCCCTGGCGCAGGGGCAGGGAGCCGCTCTTCGACCTCCTGCGGCGCTGCGGCTACGCCTGGCGGGGATTCAACGACGGGCGGGCGACGGCCGTCGAGCGCCTGGGCCGCGTCGAGGAGACGACGCTGCTTCCGCGCGCGCTGCGGCAAGGGATCCTCGGCGAGCGCGGGCTGGGGGGGCGCGCGCTCGACCTGCGGCTTGACTGGTTCGCCGGGCGCGGGGTCGAGCCCGCCGGCCCAGGCGCGGCGCGGACGGTGGGGGCGATCGGCCCCGGCGGCGCGGGGGCGCCCGGGCGGCCCGGGAGCGGCGCGGCGCCGAGCGACCACCTGCCGATCGTCGTGGAGGTCGAGGCGCGAGGATTGTGGTCCGAAGATTCCGGGTCGAGCGGCCGGGAGTCGGGGTGAAGCTCGGTCCGCGGCCCTTTCCGCGGCCCTTCGTCCTCCCGGCCGCTCGAGTCTGAGGCCTGAGACCTGAGATCTGAGACCTCCTGCTTCTGGTCTCGCTGTCCGCGGTCCGCTGTCCGCATTCCGCCCCCCGCGCGGCTCAGAAGGCATACGCGCGGGCATGCTGGGCGAGCCGGGGTCCGTAGATCGGGCTCGGCACCTTCCTCTCGTAGTAGCTTTGCCAGCGCCGGCTCAACTTCAGTCGTCCCGGGAAGAGCCTCCGCCCGAGGATCTCCTTCCACCCCAGGCGGCGCTCGAGCACCCCGACGGCCATCGCGGCGGTCGTCGCGTCGTGGTTCTCGCTGCGGCGCTTGACGCAGTTCGACCAGA
>VGIY01000074.1 GCA_016867695.1 Candidatus Eiseniibacteriota bacterium
CGTCCCTCAGTCGCGAGCAGCCGCGCTGCCGCCCGGCGTCCCGCCATCGCGGGCGCTCGCGCCACCGCCCGGCGCCCTGCCATCGCCGGAAGCCGCCTCGCCCGGAACACAGGCATCGCCCCTCCCCCCGGTCTCACAGGAAGCGCTCCGCCCCTAGCCGCTCCCTGAGCTCGGCCAGCAGGCGGCGCACATCCTGGCAGCGCTCGCGATCGACGACCAGGGTGACATCGCCCGTCCGCACGACGACCAGATCCTTCACGCCCAGCGCCGCCACCAACCCCTCGTCGGAGAGGACGAGCGTGTTCTCGCAGTCGAGCTGCAGCGTCTCGCCCAGGGCAACGGTGCCCAGGGCGTCCGCTTCCGCCAGCTCCGCCCAGCTGCTCCAGCTCCCGAGGTCGCTCCAGGCGAACCCCGCCTCGACCACCGCCACGCGCCGGGACTTCTCCAGCAGGCCCCGGTCGATCGACTCACCCGCGGCGCGCTCGAAGATGCCCGCCAGCAGATCCTGCGGGCGCGCGGCGCCGGGGAGCGTCATGACCAGGCGATGGAGCTCGGGCATGTGCGCCTCGAGCTCCGCCAGGAGCGCGCTGGCGCGCCAGACGAAGATCCCGCTGTTCCAGTAGAAGCGCCCCGCCCGCTGATAGGCCTCGGCCCGCTCGCGCTCCGGCTTCTCGTGGAAGCGCAGCGCCCGGTAGGCCCCGGCCGCCTCGGGGCGCTCCTCGCCGCGCTCGATGTAGCCGAAACCCGTCTCCGGCCTGCGGATGGGGATCCCCAGGGTGACGAGCGGCCCGTCGGTCGCCGCGGCCGTCGCCGCGGCCGCGCGCGCGCTGCGCCAGAAGGCCTCGGCGTCGGGGATCCAGTGGTCCGCGGGGACGACGAGCTGCAGGGGGTCGCCCTCCCGCAGCCCCAGCGCGGCCGCCACGGCCACGGCCGGGGCCGTGTTGCGGCCGACCGGCTCGGGGACGAAGCGCTCGGCGACCATCTCCGGCAGCTCCGCGCATACCCGCTCGCGCAGGTCGCTGCCGGCGATGACGCGGATCCCCTCCGCCGCCAGCTCGCGCCGCAGCCGCTCCCAGGTGTGGGCGATCAGCGAGCGGCCGCCGAAGAGGGGCAGGAACTGCTTCGGCCGGGCGCGACGGCTGAGCGGCCAGAAGCGCTCGCCCCGGCCTCCCGCCAGGACGACGCCCTCAAGCATGGCCGCCCCCGGGCGTCCCGCGCTGCAGCGCCTGGCGCTGCCGGGCGATCAGCTCATCGCCCCGCCCCTCGAGCAGCGCCTGGTAGAAGCCCTCGGTCGCCTCGACGAGCCGCGGCCAGCTGTAGCGCTCCTCGGCGAGCGCCCGGCAGCGCGAGGCGGTGGCCTGGACCATCTCGGGATGATCGAGGCACATCTGCAGCTTGGCGCGCAGGTCCTCGACGTCGCGGACCTTGAAGGTCACCGCGCAGTCCTCCACCACTTCCATGTTCTCCGGGATGTCGCTAACGAGCACGCAGCGCCCGAACGAGAGCGCCTCGATGAGCGCGATCGAGAGCCCCTCCAGGATCGACGGCTGGGCGACCAGATAGGCGTTGCTCCAGAGCTCCTCGAGCACATCCCCGTAGACGTACCCGATCATCTTGATGCGCGGGTCGCCGTCGCGCAAGCGCTCCAGCGACTGCACGTAGGCGTCGGAGAAGCTCGAGCCGCCGGCCATCACCAGCCGCGCGTCGGTCTTGACCCGGCGGAAGGCCTCGATCAGGTGGTGGCAGCCCTTCTCGGGCACGAGGCGCCCGACCCAGAGGATGTAGGGGTGTCGGTCGAGGCCCCAGCGCTTGATCCGGTTGGGCGGCCGCGCGGTGCCCGGGTTGGTGCCGTTGGGAATCACCAGCGTGCCGGCGTTGTGCTTGCGGTGGAAGTAGTCGCCGAGCGTCTTGGAGACGACGATCGTCCCGTTGGGGAAGCGCACGCTCGGGACCTCGCAGAAGCGCAGGAACGACGACGCGAAGCGGCCCCACTTGCCGCGCTGCCAGTCGAGTCCATGCACGGTGACGACGGTGCGGGCGCCGGCGATCCGGGGCAGGAAGGAGAAGATCGAGGGGCCGAGCGCGTGGAAGTGGACGACGTCGTGGCCGGCGAGCGCCGCGTGCAGCGTGGCCAGCGCCGTGTGGCTGATGGCGTCGAGGTGCTTCGTGCGCACGCTCGGCAGCCGCTTGTTGTCGACGCCGCGGAAGGGGCCGCGATGGTGGCTGTAGTAGAGCCGGCTGTAGACGGTCACCTTGTGACCGCGCTCCACCAGGCGCGTGGCGATCTCCTCGACGTGGCGCTCGATGCCGCCGTAGGTCGCGGGGATCCCCTTCTGTCCCACCATGGCGATCTTCATCGGATCAACCGATCGCGGCCCCCATCGAGCCTCCCGCCCCGGCGTCGCTCGCGCCGCCCCGGCGCCCGCGGCGCGGGGATCCCCGCCCGCGCCCGCGTCCGGCGGCCCGTCCCGCCTCGCCGCCCCGGCGCGCCCGATCAGACGCTCCGGATCCGGGGCGAAGAAACTGCGACCTTAGCACACCCCTATCCGGACAGCACCCCGTAGCTCCTCTCGGCCATAAGCTCCAGCGTGAATCGCTCTTCGAACCGACGCAGCGCCACCTGCCCCATCCTCTCCCGCAGCGCCGGATCCCCGATCAGGCGCTCCAGCGCCCCCGCCAGCGGCTCGGGATCCCCCGGGGCCACGAGCAGACCCGTCTCCCCGTCGGCGACGATCTCCGGGATGCCGTAGACGGCCGTCGCGATGACCGGGCGGCCGGCGGCCATCGCCTCGGTGAGCACGAGCGGTTGGGTCTCGAGGAGCGAGGGCAGGACGAGCAGGTCGCAGGCCTGGATGATCTCGCGCGCGTCGTCGCGGTAGCCCAGGAAGTCCACCCGGCCGGCCAGCCCGAGCCTCGCCGCCTGCTCCCGCAGCGCCGTCTCCTCCTCGCCCTCGCCCACCGCGAGCAGCCGCCACTCGGGCAGCGGCCGTCCCGCCAGTCGCCGCAGCGCCTCCAGGAGGACGCCGTGCCCCTTGCGCGGCGTCAGCCGGGCCACGACGCAGAGCGCGACCGCGCCGGGGGCGAGGCCCAGCGCCCGGCGCCGCGCCTCGATCCCGCCCGGCTCCGCCGCGGCCGCGGGCGCGCTGCCGTTCGGGATCACGCGCATGCGCCGGCGCGGCATGTGGTGATAGCGGGCCAGCCGATCGCGGTTCCACTCCGTGTGGACGATGATCGCGTCGATCCAGGGGGCGAGCAGCAGCTTGACCAGCATCCGCCGCCGCGCCCGGAGCACCATCGGCAGGTGCTCGGTCGTCACCACGCGGCGGCAACCGGCGGCGCGCGCCAGCAACGCCGGCAGCGAGTGGCGCGCGTCGTAGACCGAGGGCAGATTGAGGTGCAGCACCTCCGGTCGCAGCCGGCGCAGCAGGCGGTCGAGAGCGCGCCAGTCGCGCCAGCCGGCGGCGACGCGGGAGGGCAGCGACCGCAGCGGGCGCAGCGCGCGCCGGCTGGGGATCGGCGGCACGCGGTAGCGCGACACCTCGACGCCGCAGGCGGCCAGCTTGCTCGCCAGGATCTCCCCCGGCTCGCCCGCGGGCACGAGCGCCGAGAGGCGCCATCCTGGCCCCGGGCGGCCCTGGGCCAGGAGCACGAGATAGGCTTCCGCCCCCCCGTAGTAGAGGCAGTCGCTGAAGAAGACGAGATGCCGCGACGCGGCGGTGCCCATCGCCCCCTCCACCCTGCGCGGATGCGGATCGGATCAGCTGGCGCCCTCGCCCTTCAGCACGGCCGGGAGGGTGAGCAGCAGGATCTTCAAGTCCAGGCCGAAGCTGATCCGATCGATGTACTCCGCGTCCAACCGCATCCACTCCTCGAACCCGATCCGATTGCGGCCCCGGATCTGCCACAGGCAGGTGATCCCCGGCGTCACGGCGAGCCGCCGGCGCTGCCGGCGCTCGTAGCGCTCCACTTCCGCCGGGATCGGCGGGCGGGGGCCGACGAAGCTCATCTGCCCGCGCAGCACGCTCCAGAGCTGCGGCAGCTCGTCGAGCGAGCTGCGGCGCAGGAGGCGCCCGACGCGGGTCATGCGCGGATCCTCGCGGATCTTGAACACCGGGCCGTCCATCTCGTTGAGCGCCTCGAGCTGCGCCCTGCGCGCCTCGGCGTCGCGCACCATCGAGCGGAACTTGACGAACGGGAAGGGCCGCGCGCGCCGCCCGAGCCGGGTCGAGACGTAGAAGACCGGTCCGGGGGAGTCGAGCTTGATCGCCAGGGCCACGAGCAGGAAGAGAGGGCTGAGCAGGATCAGGCCCGCCGCGGCGCCGGCGAGATCGAAGAGCCGCTTGCCGCAGCGCTGATAGAAGGTGACCGGCGCGTAGCTCAGCGCCGGGTCCGCCGACTCCGCGGGGTCGATCAGCGGCCCAGCTCCGGCCGCTCCCGGGCAACGCTCTTCCACGACTCGTCCTCACCCCTTGGCGACAGAAAAGAGGAGCCACTCGACCGCGGCCACGGCTCCGCGCCGCGGCTCCGGGTCGGGCCTCGCTCCCCTGGATCCCCATCCTGCCTTTCGTTCATTCGTGGACATGCGGTCGCAAGGGTTCTCTAGGCACCACCTCCTCTCGCCCTAGACTGTCGGCGGTCCGGCCGCCGAACTTTGGCACGCAATAAGCCTATCACTCCGAAGAAGTTACGGTCAACGGGCATCGCCCTGCCCCGGCCCCCCTCCCTCGGCGAGCGTCGCCTCGCTCGTCAGGCGGCCCATCTGGGCCAGCGAGAGGTTTTCCCTCATCAGGCAGACGAGCCCCACGGCCACGACCGGGAACCACTGCGTGGCGTGATAGAGGATCGAGAAGCTCAGCGCCCGGTTCTGATCCCGGTAGCCGACGATGGCCAGTCCGAGCACGGCCGCCGCCTGGAGCGTGCCGACGAAGCCGGGGCCCGAGGGGACCATGATGCCGATCGCCATGACGACGAGCACGACCAGGCTGGCCAGCGGCGGCAGCGTCTCGCCGCCCGCCTCGAGTCGCGCCGCGGCGAAGCAGAGGACGACGACGACGGCGAAGCAGAACCACATGAGCATCGTCAGTCCGGCGATGAGCGCCAGCCGGCGGCGGTCGCGGAAGATGCCCAGGCCCGACTGGAAGCTCTCCAGCAGCCGCAGGACGCGGGGCCGCAGCGCGCGCGGCAAGAAGCGCCTGGCCAGGGCGCTCGAATCCTCGCCCCGCAGATGGAAGAAGATCAGCGCGCCGAGCACGCCGGCGCCGACGGCCAGGGCCAGGAGCACGCCCATCTTGAAGGGGCGGTGATGGAAGGGGGCGAAGAGCAGGATCAGCCCGAAGATCGCCGCCACCGAGAAGAGGTCGAAGAGCCGCTCGACGACGATCGTCGCCAGCGCGGCCGATCCGCGGATGCGCGCCGAGCGGGCGATGACCCAGGCGCGCACGAGCTCGCCCAGGCGCATCGGCAGGAGATTGTTGCCCATGAAGCCGATCATCGTCGCGCTGAACAGCGGGCCGATGCGGATCGGCCGCAGCGGGTGGAGCAGGACGCCCCAGCGCAACGCGCGGATCCAGAAGGCGAGGATGGTCAGCACGGAGGCGGGCAGCAGGTACCAGTGGTCCGCCCCGCCCAGGTGGGCGCCGATCTCGTGCAGGTCGGTCTTGCGGAAGGCGAGGTAGAGGAAGACCGCGCTGACCAGGAGCCCGATGACGATCGAGCGGGCCTTCATCGCCCCTCCCCGGCGAGGGCCTCGATCTCGCGCACGAGCAGCGGGCCGATGTCGCGGATGCTCCCGATCGGCGGGCGGTCGAAGCTGGTCAGCACGACCGTGTCGGAGTCGGGGTCCTCGGGGTGGTAGCCGTGCATCGCCTGCGGGGCGGTGCGGCCCATGAAGCTGGGGGCCAGGATCTCGCCCGCGTTCATCAGGAAGATCGTCTCCCCGTAGCGCCCGTCGGGGAAGTCGATGCCCAGGCGCCGGCGCTCCTCCCCGTCGATCAGCCGCCCGAAGGGCTTCGCCCGCAGCAGCGCCTCGACCATCTCCCGCGCCCCCGGCCGCCGGTACCAGACGCGCACCATGGTCGAGTCGACGAAGTAGAGGAAGTCCTCGGGCGCGCGCAGCGGCAGCGCCTCCAGCTCGGGCAGGATCTCGTGGGTGCCGGTCACGTCGGCCATGCCATGGTCCCCGCAGACGAGCAGGCGCGCCTCGAGCCCCCGCGCCCGCGCGAGCGCGAGCATCGAGGCGATCCAGGCCTCGATCTGCGCCAGGCAGCGGCGCGCCCCCTCGCCGCGCGTACCCTCGGCGTGCATGACCGCATCGAGCAGCGGCGAGTAGAAGAAGAGCATCCGCTCCCGCCCCTCGCGCAGGGCCTCCTCGAAGCGCCGACGGCGCTCCTCCTCGCCGGTGTTCCAGTGCCAGGCGCGATAGGGCACGCCCAGCCGCTGCGCGGCGTCGAAGGGGGTCTCGATCCCGGGAAAGGCCCCGGGAGCGAAGATGTCGGCCTTCTCGCACAGGTCGAGGCGCGTGAGGAGGTCCGAGGGGATCTCGTAGAGGCTGAAGTAGCCGCGGATGCGCCGGCGCAGCAGGCGGGTGAGCAGGCGCCGCGTCAGGAAGTGCCGGCCGAGCCAGGAAGCCAGCACGCGGATCAGGCCCCGGTAGGGGCGGAAGACCGAGCGCTCCGAGTCGCACAGGTACATCGCCCAGTGGCCGTGCTCGCGCGGCCGGCGGCCGGTGAGCAGCGAGGGGATGCAGGCGCTCGAGTAGCCGCAGACGCTCGCCACGGGCGCCTCGGCCCCCTGGAGGAAGGAGAAGGCGCCCGTCTCGCGCACCAGCCGGTGCCCCAGGGCATCGATGAGGAAGACGAGCAGGATCCGTTGCGCCACCGCCCTCAGCCCCCCCCCGAGCGCAGCCAACCGGCCAGGCGCCCCGGGACGCCGGGCGACGCCGCCTCCCCTGCGCCGTTTCCCGGATCCTGGCAGAGCGGGAACTCCCGGGCAAGCCGCGCCCGCAGCGCCGGGGCCTCCTCGGGGCGTCGGACTGCCGCCGTCCAAGCGAGCCCGGCGACCAGGATGCCGAGCGAGGCGGGCCAGGCGCGCCGCCAGCGGATCGCCAGGCGCGCCGCGCGGGCCCGGCCGACCCCGCCCGGGCGCGACGCCAGGACAGCGCGCCAGCGCCGCAGCCGCTCCCGCGCGCTGCCCCCCTCGGCCGCCAGCGCGAGCCGCCAATGACGCGCCTCGCTCCAGCGGAAGTCCTCGCCGATCAGACCGGAGAGCAGGTCGCCCAACACGGCGTCGGCCAGCGCGCCGACCGCGGCGGGATCCGCCTGGGGCGGGGGCCAGGCGGGCCTCAGCCGCCAGGCGGTCCAGTCGGCGACGAGACCCCGCCAGCCGGGCGCCGCGGCGTCGAGGGCGGCAGCGCCGGGCGGGCGGCTAGCGGCTCTGGGATGCTCGGTGCGCCCAGGACGCTCCGGGGTCTCGGCGGGCGCGGGGGGCTCGGGCCGCTCCGGGGACTCGGGGCGCTCGGGGCGCTCCATGCGCTCCATGCACTCCGCGCGCCCCATGCCCTCCAGGAACACCAGGCGTCCGGCCGCGCTCGGCTCGATCTCGCCGCGGGCGGCCAGCCACGCCTTCCAGGCGTCAAGGGGCAGCTTGGCCCAACGATGCGCGCGTCTCCAGTCCCGCTCCTCCGGCGAGGCGGGCCAGTCCGCCGGTGCTTCCCCGCCCGTCGGGGCGGGGCCGGACGACTCCAGGGCGAGCTCGGCGATCCGGTTGAGCAGGAGCCGCAGCGCCTCGAATGGCGGCCGGAACGCGCCCGCCTCTCCCGCCGGTCCGGACAGCTCTCCCCAGAGGAGGGTCGGGCGGGCGAAGGCCTCGGCCCACTCGATAGTCACCGGCAGCTCGCGCAACGCGCGGCGGGCGACGATGGCGATGTCGAGCGGATCCGCCGCCAGCCCGAGGCGCGCCCTCTCCCGTTCGAGCGCGAGCGCGACGGCGTCCCGCACGCGCGCGCGCTCCGCCGCCCGCGGGGCCGAATCGACGATCAGGGCCAGATCGATGTCCGAGAGCGGGATCCACCGGCCGCCGCCAGCCTCGACGCCGCACGCCTCCCCGGCGGCCGCGCTGCCCAGAAGCAGGAGCGCCCGCGGCCGAAGCCCGCCCGCGGCGTCGATCAGTCGCGGGATCGCCGCGGCGAGCAGCCCCCGCAGCGCTCCGTCGAGCGCGGGCTGCGGAGAGAGCGCCCCGCCTCCGGTGTCCAGCCGGAACGAGGCCGCGGAAGGAGCGCCGGAACCGATCGGCGTGCGGGGCGCGGGCCGCGGGCGAGGCAGGGGCGGCGTCCCGGAAGCGCGGTCCATGACGCCGCGGCCCCTCAGACGCGCTCGCGGAGGAAGCCGGGCAGACTCTCGCGGCGGGCGTTGAGGACCGTGCCGAGCACCCGGCAGCGGGCGAAGTTGAGCTCCTCGAGCGCGCGGGCGACCAACTCGCGGCGGGTGCGGTGGGCGCGCACGACCAGGATCACGCCCTCGCAGCCGGCGCCCACGACCGGGCCCTCCGGGTGGCGCAGGGCGGCGGGGATGTCGAGCACGACCCAGTCGTAGCGGCCGCCCAGCTCCTCGAGCAGCGGGCGCATCCGCCCCGAGGTGGCGGCCTCGATGTGGCGGATCCGGTCGCGTCCGGCGGGCAGGAAGTGCAGGCGCGGCTCCTCCGTGGCGAGGATCGCCTCCTCGAGCGGCGTCTCGCCCCGGAGCAGCTCGGTCAACCCGGGCCGCTCCCCGGCCGCCTCGGAGAGTCCGCGATTCGAGCGGGCGCAGTCGGCGTCGATGAGCAGCACGCGGCTCTCGACGATGCGCGACAGGAGGTGGGCGAAGTGCAGCGCCACGGTCGTCGCCCCCTCGCCGACGCCCGAGGCCACGAAGCCGATCGTCCGCCGCCCCCCGGGGCCCAGAATGACCTCGACGCTCGCCCGCAGGCGGTCGAGTTCTTTGAGCAGCTCGAGGTCGGGCTCGGCGAAGAGCCGGCCGGTGAGCTTGCCGCGCGGGGCAACCGGTCCCCGCGGGCGCGGCGCCCCGTCCGCCGCCGTCCCGGGCGCCGCCGCCGAAGCCCCCTCGCTCTCCTGGGGCCGCTTCGGCTCCTCGCCGCCCGCCTTGCGCAACGCGTCGTAGATGTGGCTCATGCCTCCACCCCCAGCACCGCCGGCGGGGTCTGCGACCGCCCCACCCGGTAGCCGCGCTCCATCTCCTCGATCGCCTCGCGCACGCACTCCACGCCGACCCGCCGGCGGTCGTGCACGTAGCCGATCAGCAGCGCGCGGTCGCAGAGAGCGTTGATCAGCCGCGGCACGCCGCGCGTGTGGGCCGCGATCTCGCCCAGAGCCTGGTCATCGAAGAGCTGCCCGACGCGCCCCTCGCTGGCGACGCGCAGCCGGTGCTCGACGTACTCGGCGACCCCGGCGGCCTCCAGCGGGTGCAGCTCGCAAACTCCCGGGATGCGCTGGCGAAGCTGTCTCAGCTTGTGCGAGTTGAGCAGCTCGATCAGCTCCGGCTGGCCGACGAATACGATCTGGATCAGCTTGGCCGTGCTCGTTTCCAGGTTGGAGAGCAGGCGGAACTCCTCGAGGCAGGCGGGGGAAAGGTTCTGGGCCTCGTCGACGACGAGCACCGCATTGCCCCCCGCGGCGTGCGTGGCCAGCAGGAACTGCTGCAGGGCCAGCAGCTGATCGAGCTTGCCGCGGCCGCGCACGGGCACGCCGAAGTCCATCAGCGCCATGCGCAGGAGCTGCCCGAAGGAGAGCATCGCGTTCATCACCAGCGCGCTCGACACGCCGCCGTTGAGCTGGCCGAGCAGCGTGCGCACGATCAGCGTCTTGCCGACGCCGACCTCCCCGCTGAGGACGAGGAACCCCTTGCGCTCCTGGATGCCGTACTTGAGGTAGGCCAACGCCTCGCGCTGGTCGGGGGTCATGAAGAGGAATCTCGGATCCGGGGTCAGGTTGAAGGGCGCCTCCCGGAGTCCGTAGAAGGCCTCGTACATACCGCCTCGCTACTTGAACCTCGGGATCTCGGCCAGCACCGGCAGCCGCAGCTGCTCCTCGAGCTCCT
>VGIY01000075.1 GCA_016867695.1 Candidatus Eiseniibacteriota bacterium
CACGGCGCGGCGACGCGGGTGGCACCCTCCTGTTCATGGCTCCTGAGCAGTTTCACGACTACCGCTTCGTCAAACCCCCAGCGGATCTCTATGCGGTTGGCATCACCTACTACTATCTTCTGACCGGGCGGCTACCTTTCCACTTCCCTTCGCCGCTGGATCGCGCCCTCGGCAGGCTCGCCGGCCGGGAGTTCAAGGACGCGATCCGTATCGTGCTGGAGGACAGTCCGATTCCGGTCCAGGACCAGGACCGGAGGATTCCGCGCGAATTGGCCTCCGTGGTTGACCGGTCGATCCGCAAGGCGCACCAGCAGCGATACCAGTCGGCGGCGGAGATGAGAGGAGCGATCGAGCGCGCCTGCGGGCTGGGGACGTATGCGCGCGAGGAGCCCAACCCGGAGGGAGGCGGCAGATGACGATCCGGTTTCTCGCAGTGATCGCCGCGCTGGTGGCCGGCGGCGCAACCGTGGGCGGCGTCCCGGCGCAGGATGAGGTCTCCACCCCAGGCGTGGGGTTGAGCATCGTGCAGGTCACGGTGGCACCGGACGGGCAGATTCATGCCCTGGTCACGCCCACCGACGGCGGTGGCCGCGTGTTGCGGGACCTGACGGCAACGAACTTCCACATCGTGGTGAACGATAGCAACATCGGTGTGCAGTCCGCATCCGTCGTGGCCCGCGGGGACATTCCCCTCTCGATCGTGATCGCGATCGACGTGAGCGGCAGTATGCAGCAGGCGGGCCTGCAGGCCGCGGTCGCGGGCGCGTCGTCCCTCCTGGATCGCCTGGGAGAGGGGGACCGCAGCTGTCTGCTGGCCTTTGGCGCCGGCGTGCGTCAGGTGTGCGAATTCACAGGTGACATTCAGCGCGTCCGGTCCAGGCTCGAGGCGCTCCAGGCAACCGACCAGCTGACATTCCTCTATCAAGCTCTGTTCGAAGCCCTGGATCGCGCCGCGAGCGCACCCACGAAGCGCGTGGCCGTGGTCGCGCTCACGGATGGCAAGGACGATGGCAGTCCGGTTGGATTGCCGGAAGTGCTGGCGAAGCTAGCCGCCCGCGACATTCCGATCTACACGTTGGCCTACGGGCCGAACGCGGATGCGAAGACCCTGCGCCGCCTGTCCGCCGCCAGCCGGGGCGTGTTCTATTCCGCACCGGGAGCCGACGACGTCGCGCGGGCCTACTCCGACATCTCTGACGAGCTACGAGGAGACTACCTGATCGCCTCCACCTTGCCGGCGCCGGCGCAGGGTCCGATTCAGGTCGCGATTGCGCTGGAGTACCGCGGCGAGACGGCCAGCGGAAACCTTTCCGTGACCCCGGCGAGTGCCACGACGACGGCCTTTCCCAGCGAGCCTGAGGATCGACGCTTTCCTCGCGGACACCTGATTGGCATCGCCACCCTGTTACTGATCCTCCTGGCCGTGGGGGCTTGGATCTACCTTCGTAAGCGTCAGCGCCAGGGACCGGCGCTCGACACCACGATGGTTCCGCCGCGGGCGTGGATCGAGATCGTCAAGGGACCGGATGCGGGGCAGAGAGCGCTGCTCTTCGGGAAGGAGGCCGTGATTGGGCGCGATCCCGTCAAGTGCCAGGTCGTGATCAAGAACGACATGATGGTGGGACGTCTGCACGCGCGTCTAGAGCAGGATGACCAGGGCAACTTCGTGCTGCACGACCTCGAAAGCCAGAATGGGGTTCAGGTCAACGGCGTCAGGATCTCCGAGCCGGTCACGCTCCAGTGCGAGGACCGAATCGGGCTCGGCCTCACCGAACTGCTCTTCATCGATCAACGTTGAGGCGCATCATGCCGGACGAAGAAGTCGACAAGCCCCCGGAAGCCGACTGGTTCCTGGTCGAGGGGCCGGCTAGCGAGGAAGAGTTCTTCCCCGAGCCCCTGCCGGCGGAACCGCTCTGGACCATCGTCGAACCTCCCGGCTTGGGAGCGACGCCGCCGGTCGAGCCCGGGCCCGCGCCCGGCGGGGCGCTCCACGCCGAGGGAGCGGGAACGCCCCCGTCGCAGGGGGAGCCGGCTCCCGCGGCCGCAGCGCCGGCCGAGTCGGCGCTGGCTGCGGAGCCCCTCCAGGCGTCGATGCCGGAATCGGCGGCCCCGGAAACTCACGACTCCGGACAGATCTCGGCGTCGGAGCCACACCTCGTCGCGCCCGACGCGCCGACCAGCAAGGCACCGGTGGTGGTGGAGCCATTGGCAGAGCCGCGGGCAGCGTCCAGCGCTGACGAACCTGCCGCCGCGACCCCCGAGGAGGAGCCAACGCCGCCCGCGGCGGCGACGCCACCCGAAGTGCGCCCGGCTCCCCCCCAAGGACTCCGATTGGCCGACGCCCTGCGGATCGGAGGAAAGGAAGCCGTCGCGCCCCGGCTGCTCACCGCTCTCTTCGTCATCGTCCGCACGCCGCAGCCGGTGCGACTGGGTCAGATCGTGCCGCTGCGGGAACCGCGCACTCTAATCGGTCGCGGACGGGGAGTCGGGTTCTTCCTCGATGACGCCAGTGCTGCCGAGGTCCATGCCGTCGTGACCCATCAGGAGACGGCCGACGGACCCGGGTTCTATCTGTACGCGAGCGAGTTCAACCCGACGCGCATAAACGGCATGCCGGCGGACGTCAGGACGCGCCTGCACGACGGGGACCGGATCGAAATCGGAAGCACGGAGCTTGTCTATCGCGAGACGGCGCTCGGGCGAGGGGGCTCGTGAATGCGCGCTTCGGCTCGAACGGATGTAGGGCGCCTGCGCGATACGAACGAGGACTGCGTCGTCCTCGACCTTGAACTGGGACTGTTCATGGTAGCCGACGGCATGGGGGGACGCAACGGCGGAGAAGTCGCTAGCCGGCTCGCCGTGGATCTGACGGTCTCGCGACTCCGGGAATCGTTGCCCGCCCTGGGTGCCTGCCCTGAGCCGATACCCATGGCGGGACTGCTTTCCGAAGCGCTCACGTCCGCCGGTCGTGCGATCCACGCGCGGGCCGCCTCCTCTGCCGACCTCGGCGGGATGGGGACCACGGCGGTCCTCGCGGTGGCGCGGGGAAGCAACTTGCATGTGGCGCATGTAGGAGACAGCCGCGCCTATCTCCTTCGCGCGGGCCGGTTGATGCCGCTGACGCGGGATCACTCCCTGGTCGCTGAGATGGTGGAGAAGGGAGAGATCACGTCGAATGAGGCGCGCACCCATCGGCTGCGGAGCATCTTGACCCAGACGCTGGGGGGCGAGTCCGCGCCACAGGTCGACGTGGCAGTGGTTCCATGGAACAAGGAGGACTGCCTCTTGCTGTGCAGCGACGGACTCAGCGGCGAGCTCGAGGACCATAGAATCGAGGCGATCCTGGAGCGCTTCCGCACGGATCTGAAGCGCGCCAGTCAGGAACTGATCCGGGCGGCCAATGTCAGTGGAGGCAAGGACAACGTCAGCGTGATCCTTGCCTGCCCCGAGTAGCCATGCCTCAACTCACGATTCATCGCGAAGGCACGTTCTTCCGGGAGTATGTCTTCTCGGTCACCGACTGCCTGGCTCTGGGCCGGGCCCGATCGAACGACATCGTTCTGCCGGATCCCGCCTGCCGGGTCTCGCGGCAGCACGCGGCCCTGGTGCGCGCCGTGCGGGACACGGAGTGCTACTTCATTCGTGATCTCGGAAGCCTGCGGTCCACGCGCGTCTCCGGACAACCGATCCACCAACACCTGCTGCGCGACGGAGACGTAGTGGAGATCGCCGGCTACGAGCTGGTCTACTCCTCCTGCGAACACGCCATCGCTGACCTCTCTCCCCTGCGAGTCGTGTCCAAGGCGTCCGCGCCAGACGGGCTCGAACAGAGCACGCTGATGTTCACCAACCAGGAGCAACTGAAAGAGATCACGCTGACCGGGGACCAGACGGAGGTGATCGAGTCGGTGCTCCAGGCAACCCAGCACGGTGCCTCCGGGCTGGAACTGCTCTGCCAGATGCTCCCGGGCATCCTCAAGGCGGCAAACGCCCAGCGGGGCTTCGTCGGGTTGCTCCGTGGCGGGCACGCGGAAGGCTTCGATGTGCTCGGGCGCACGGGCATGTCCGCGGGAGACCAGATCGAGATCACCGAAGCCAAGTTCATGCAGCGGCTGGCTGCGGGGCGCGTAGTCCTCGAGCAACGCACGGTGCTGGCGCCGATCTTCCGCCGCGACGCGGTCGTCGGGTTCCTGGGCGCCGAGTGCTCCCCATCCGCCGGCGCCTTCGGCCCCGAAGAGGGGCCCTTCCTGGTCACGGTCTGTCGCCTGATCATGACGCGCGGCCTGAACCCCTCCCCTCAGAGGATCCGGCAGGATGATCGGAGGATCACATTGGAGTGGCCCCCCCACATGGTCGGTCGCAGTGCCCGGATGCAGAAGCTCCGGCAGGCGATCCGGGGAGCGGCCGCCGGGGATCACAACGTGCTCCTGCTCGGCGAGAGCGGCACGGGCAAAGAGTTGGCGGCCCGCGCGATCCACGAGGGCGGCCCGCATCGCAAGGGCCCGTTTCTGGGGAAGAACTGCGCGGCCATTCCCGAGACGCTGGCAGAAGCCGAGATCTTCGGGGACGCTCCGCACTCTGGCATCGCCGGCGCCGACCCAAAGGGCTCTCCCGGGTGGTTCGAGCAGGCCGATGGCGGCACGCTGTTCCTGGACGAGATTCAGGGGCTCAGCCTGGCGCTCCAGGACAAGTTCTTGCGGATCCTCGAGGAGAGAGAGGTCTGGAGGCTGCGGGCACGCAGCGCCACCTCCGTGCAGGTGCGCGTCGTGGCGGCCACGGACTGCGAACTCGAGCAGGCGTCGGTGCGCGGCGCATTCCGCAAGCCCTTCCTCTTTCGTTTCGGCCAGCACGTCCATCTTCCTCCCATCCGCGATCGGAAAGGGGACGTACCGCTACTCGCCTTCTACTTCCTGGATCGGTGCACGCGAAACGCCGGTTCCGCCACCAAGACGTTGTCGCACCGGGCCCTCCAGCGGTTGCTGGCATACGACTGGCCGGGCAATGTTCGGGAGCTCGAGAGCTGCGTTTCCAGCGCGGTGAGCGAGGCCGTCGACCGCGACGTCATCTTCACCTGGGATTTCCCGGAAGCCGTCCGGGGCGCGGCCGCATCCAGCAGCGCTCCCGCCGCTGCCGCTGCGGGGATCACGCCGTCCGCAGCACCCCCCGCCGGGCCACGGACCATGGCGGATGTGGAGAAGGCCAAGATCCTCGAGGCGCTTGAGGTGACGCGGGGAAACATCAGCCGCGCCGCCCAGTTGCTCGGCTATCGCAGCCGTCAAACGCTGCTCAACAAGCTGGATCGGTACGGCATCCCGCGCAGCTACGGCGACCTGGACGCGAGCTGAAGGAGCGTTCCATGCCGAAGAGAGACAGGGCCTGGTGCCGCTTCCGCGTGATCCGGCAGCTCGGCGCGGGCGCCTTCGGGCGTACGCTGCTGGTCACGGACACGACGAAGGACGATCGGCAGGTTGTGATCAAGGTGCCCCACGACAAGGATAAGGAGAAAGCCCTGCTCCATGAGGTCATGAACGTCAGCGCGCTTAGAGCCAGTCTGGAAGGCATGAAGCATCAGAACATCGTGCCTTGCCTTGGCTTCGATACGTTCGAGGGCTTCTACGTGATGATCATGGAGTACGTCCAGGGTCGTGACTTGCGCAGCATCATCGGTCCGATGGCAAGCAGTCGCAAGCCGATGGCGATGAAGCGTGCCCTGCAGATCGTCGACAATGTCTGCAGCGGACTGGTGGCCGCGCACCGGGTCAATGTGCTCCACCGGGACGTCAAGCCCGAGAACATCATGGTGCGCGACGAGGACGGCGTCGCCAAACTCTGCGACTTCGGCATCTCAACTATCGTCCAATCCAGCACGATCGGCTCCGGCACCGTTGCCGGAACTTTCCCCTACATGGCACCCGAGGCGTTCGTCGGGAAGGCGTCGTATGCGGCCGACCTGTGGTCCTTGAGCGCGACCCTGTACGAATTGGCCACGGGGCGTCTACCCTTCTGGGACGAGAACCTGTTCGTGCTGAAGCAGAAGATTGAGGGCGAGACACCCGTCGCCCCCCAGGTGTTGAACCCGGCGATCGACGAGAGGCTGAACGCGCTGATCCTGAAAGGATTGGAGAAGAGTCCCAAGCATCGGTTCGCGAGCGCCAAGGAGATGTTGGACGTCCTGGGACCGGATATCGACCAGGAGATCGTCGCGCTTCGTAGGCTCTTCCAGGAGGATCAGGAGGACGAAGCCGAGCGCCGCGCTCGCGCGCTGCTCGAGCGCTTTCCCACGGAGCCGCGGCTCTTCATGCTGCTGGCCGCGTACTTCAATCGTCGGCAGCAGTTCCAGCGCACCGAGGACACGGTGCGCCGCGGCATCGCCGCATGCCCGGATCACGCCGATCTACACTTCTACCTGGCGCTGGCGCTCTGGAACCGGGGACTGCGCAACGGGCCGCGGGCGGTTGCGGCGATGCAACGCGCACTGGATCTCGGCCTCAGCCCGGCGCTGGAGAAGACTGGCCGCGCTCTGCTGAGCCGGTGGAAGCCGATCCGGAGGCCGTCGTGAGTGCACGCATCGTTCCCGTGATGATCGTCATCGGAGCTCTGCTCCTCATCGGCGTCGCGGGAATCGTCTGGCTGCTGCGGCGGTTGCACCCCGGTCGCGAACTGGCGATCGCCGAGAGGCACCTAGCAGCAGGACGCAAGGAGGAAGCGCAGAGAAGGTACCTTCGGGTGGTGCGACGGACTCGCGCCGGCAAGGGGCCCGCGACGGAGCGCGACCGGCTGCTGGGTCAGGCCCTGGTGCGTCTGGGCGAGATCGATGCCGCCGCCGGCAGGAGCGCCGAGGCCTTCAAGCGCTTCCGCGAGGCCAAGGCGGTGCGCGCCGCGCTGCCGGCTGCGGCAATCCGCCTGCTGGCGCTGTGTTTCGCCGAGGGCCAGGACAAGAGCGCCGAGGCGGTCGATGCCTACCTCGCAGCCCTTCCGTACCGAACCACGGGGGATCTGGAGTTCGAGAAGGTCCTGCTCGCTCTTCAGAAGGCCTGCCGGATCACTGAGGAGATGAAGCCGCCCGTGCGCAGGGCCGTCGCCGAGATTAGTGCGCAGGTGATCGCGGTCGATCCGAACCTGGAGTGGCCCCACTACTTCCTCGGGCTGGCGAACCTCCTCGAGGGCCGAGCGGCCCAAGCCCTCTCGTCCTTCCAGCGTGCGTGTGCACTCAACCCGCACCGGCCGCTCACCTACTACTGGGTCACGGTCTGCTACCTGCAGCAGCCGGAGCCGAACCTCGACTGCGCCGTGGGGAGCCTGGAGCGATTCCTCTCATTCCCCGTTACCGAAGAGAAGCACCAGAAGCGTGAGGCGAGAGCCTGCGCCGAAGTGGCGGCGCGCCTCATGATGGGTCTGGGTGGGTTCGACACCACGGTGAGTTGTGACACCGGCCCGCGGCGCGACAAACTCGACCAGGTTCTTCGCTACCTCAAGCTGGCGGTCGCTCGCCAGGGTGATCGTCCCGAGCACCACTTCCAGCTGGCCCGGGCCCTCACGCTGTCCGGCGACGCTGCGGGGGCGATGGCGCACCTGGAGACCGCGTTCCGGCTGGAGCCAAACCAGAAGCTGCACGGCTACCATCTCGGCGTGCTGCGGCACCGCGCCGCCGACCTCGCCGGCGCGATGACGGCTCTCCAGCAGGCCGTGGCTGTCGACGCGGAGTACGTGGACGCCCTGGTTCTGCTGGGATCGATCCTGGAGCAGCGTGGAGATCATGCTGCTGCCGAGTCCCGCCTGCGCGCGGGGCTGAAGCACGGGGCGCCCGACCGTCCGTGTCTCTCGCTGCTGCTGCGGGCGCTCTTCGCGCAGGCCAAGTTCGATGATGTGGTGCGCGAGGTGGAGGCGCGGCCCCAGTACCGACCGTCGGACGCGCGCGATGCCGACGCTGTTCTGGCGGCAGCGCGGGCCTACGCGCGGCAAGGGAAGTTCGCTCAGGCTCTTCATTGGCTGCAGCCCGTCCGCAATGAACGCCGGGGGCTTTACTACCTCGGCTGCGTGCATGCGCATCTCGCGCAGAATGTCGCGGCGCGGCAGTGTTTTGACGCGTTGGCCCAGGAGACCGATGCGTGGGGAGTCCGCGCTCGGGTGCAGCGGGGGCATGTGTCGCTCACCAGCGGCGACACGGCGGCCGCTGAAAGGGACTACCAGGATGCGGCCGCGCTGGATTCGGCCGCGCATGAGGCCCGGTATGCCCTGGGAGTCCTCGCCTACCAGAGGAATGACCTGGACGCAGCCTCCTCTTTCATGAATCAGGTCCTGGCTGTCGCGCCGGGTCACGTCGAGGCACGCTTCGCCCTCGCCTTGACGCTGGAACGTCGCGGGCATCTGGCGGAAGCGTTGCAGCAGTACGAGGCCTTGCCGACTGAGGGACAGCGTGGCGTCGAGGCGGCCCTGCGCATGGGTGTCCTGAATTGCCGGATGGGCCAGTTCGCACAGGCGCTGGAGTGCCTGAAGTCGTATGCCCGCCGGGGGACGGAAGACGACGCACTGCTGTTCTACCGCGGCACTGCCCAGTACATGATGGGCGGCGTGGCGGAGGCTATCCAGGACTGGAGCAGGATTCTCGAGCACCGGCCCGGCCACGAGGGTGTCTCCTTGAATCTGGCCCGCGCCCTCTATCGGCTCGGATCGCTCCACCTGTCGGCCGGCAACACCGCCGGTGCGCTTGCCGCCTGGGAGGAGTATCTCCGGCGCTGTCCGAACGACGAGAAGACGGCACAGGATCTTGCCGAACTGCACTTCCACCTGGCCATCGCGGAGCTGATGAAGGAGGGCACAGTCGATGTGGCGGTCGCTGCGGCTGCGGTGCGCTCGGCCATCTCGCGCGATGGATCCAACGCTCGATATGAATACATCGGGGCGCTGTGCGATCTTCGGCTCGGGTCCTACGACCAGTGTCTGAGCCGCCTGCAGGCCCTCCTGGAGTCGGCTGGCCGACAGCCACGGTTCCTGTATCACGTGGGCCTGTGTCTGCTGCTGAAGGGCGAGAACGCCGCTGCGTTCCAGGTGTTCCGGGAGTTGATGGCGGACCCGTCCGCCGGAGAGTACGGAAGGTACGCCACCTGGGCCATGGCCAATGAGCAGATTCGAGAGGGCAAGTACCCGGATGCGCTCCTCGAGCTGGAAGGAACCGCCTGATGTGAGCATGCGGAGGTGATGGCATGACCGAGCTCGAACCTAAGCCTGGATCGCGCCCCGCCCCGCGCGCGTCGCGCGCCGGACGCTTCGCTTCGCTCGCTGAGCGGCAGCAGCTGGCCTGCCTGGCCCTTACCGGCCGGCGCGAGGCGCTCGAGGCGCACTTGAAGAGCCTCCGAGACAGCGAGAATGATGCTGTGGGTCGCTATCACCTGGCGCTGGCGTTAGCTCAGGAGGCACGGGTGCGGGATGCCCTTGGGATCCTCCGGTCCCTGATCACCGAAACGCCCGCCAACGCACAAGCTCGCAGGCTCGCCTACCGCCTGCTGATCCACGAAGTCGAGTGCGCGGCGCGGGCGGGGGAGTGGCCGACGGTCTCCCAGCTGATCGCGGAAACTATGGACATGAGCCCCGAGGAGGTCGATCCCGCAACGGAGCTCAATCGGTTCAAGCACGTCGTGCCCCTGGCGCACCTGCGCGCGGGCCGGCGTAGCCAGGCGGCCCAGGCCTGGGAAGAGCAGCTTCGGGCGAACCCGAGCGATTTTCGTTTGCTGCACAATCTCGCGCTCCTGCACTACTGGTGGGCGCGCGGGCTCGACGGAGGGTCCGAGAACCCCAAGGCCCCCATGCTGGCAGCCATCGCCTACTGGACGGCGCTCGTCCATTCCGACGCGTTCTGGAACAACTGGAGCCAGAACCGTCAAGAGGCTTGGGGCTTTCGGCTGCCTTCAGGCGAACTGGAAGCCCTGCGGAGCTCCTTCCTGGAGGAACATCTGGATCTCTGGCTTCAGTCCAGGGTGGACCATGCGAAGCGGCACAAGAACCAGACCCTGGCGCAAACGTA
>VGIY01000076.1 GCA_016867695.1 Candidatus Eiseniibacteriota bacterium
CGCACCGTGCAGGACTTCTCCGGCAGCCGGGCGAAGAAAAGCCGCGTGCCGGTCGGGTCGGCGTCGCTCGGCGTGAGGTCCGCCTCCGATCCCCCCCGCCAGGGGTTGGGCACGACCATCACCAGGTCCTTCCAACTCTCCCCCGCCGCCGCGCCCCACAGCGGTCGCACCGCCTCGGCCTCCACCGCCGCCGGCTGGCTGCTCAGGCGCTGGACCTTGCCCTCGTCGT
This sequence comes from Candidatus Eiseniibacteriota bacterium, assembly GCA_016867695.1. Taxonomy (GTDB): domain Bacteria; phylum Eisenbacteria; class RBG-16-71-46; order CAIMUX01; family WJJG01; genus VGIY01. Next base: position 230 of record VGIY01000076.1, read on the forward strand.
CGATCCAGGTGCTGTAGGCGGTAACGTCGTAGAAGTAGACCATCCCGTTCTTCAGCCCGACCTCGTCCTCGAAGGCATAGCGGCCGATGTCGTACTTCCAGAGCGGCTGCGACGGGTTCTCCGGATTGGGCACGAAGGAGTCGATCACCGCCACGTCGAAGCGGTAGTCGGCCAGGTCGAGCTCGATCCCCACCGGATCGGCGGTCAGCGTGGCCAGCTTCTGCCAGTCCCCCGGCGTCGGCCCGGTCGAGCCGAGCGGCCGCTGCCAGCCCTCCACGCGCCAGATCTCGTAGCCGCTGAAGAGGATCTTCTGCTGGATCGGGTCGGCCACCAGCTCGGAGGTGTTGTCCCACTCGACCCGCACCCGCCGGTCCCCGGCCATCCGCGCCCGCCGGCGCGGGTCGTCGGCGCTCGTCCGCGGCGGCGGCGGGGCGACCGTGCCCACCCAGTGGATGAGCGTCTCCTTGCCCGGACAGCTCGTCGCGCTGTCCATGATCGGCGTGCAGCAGTTGCAGTCGGCGTCCCGCCAGTAGCTCGGATGGTCGCAGGTCGTGTTCTTGAATGGCCCCTGCCGCGGCGCCACCGAGTCGCAGGGGTCGAACCAGAAGAGGGGCTCGCTGGCGTCCTCGACGAACAGGCAGGTCTCCTGGCCCCAGCAGCCGGTCAGGGGGTTGCCGTCGGTGTCGCGCCACTGCCCGTCGTAGATGCGCTGGGCCATGATCGCGTTGGTGATCAGCCCGCGCCAGCCGGCGCCGATGACGAAGGCGACCTGGAAGTGCAGCTCCTCGTCGGGCAGCAGCTCCTTGAACGGGCCGGCGCTGAAGAGGTAGCGGTAGTCGGCCGGCTGCGAGGTCGGCCGCCGCGGCTTCGTCCCCCGCGACAGCAGGTCGTAGCGCTGGAAGTCGTTGCGCGGGTCGCCGTCCGGGTAGACGCCCGACCCGGAGAAGAAGGCGCAGGTATGGATCTGCACGCGATCCGGCGCCCGCTCGCCGAAGGGATCGGTCGTGTGGCCGAGGAACATGCCCCCGAAGTAGCCGTCCGCCCCGGGCGGCATGTCGTCGGCGGCGTTGCCCCCCGTCTGGCTCCCCGGCGTGTCGTGCATGAAGGCGATGTCGATCTTCAGCTGCTGCTGGGCGCAGTCCCTGACCAGGCCGGAGACCCGGTCGGTGCAGGAGTAGAGAATCGTCTGGTCGACATAGGTCGTGTCGACCGAGCGCAGCTCCCCGGCGTCGTCGCCCCAGTAGTCGTCGGCGTCCTTGCGCCCGGCGTCGGAGTCGACGAAGTAGCCGAGGTAGATCTGGCGCAGCGTCTCCCATCCCTGGTTGAGGACGACGTAGTCCAGCCCGACGAATTCGTTGGCCCCCTCCGTCGACCAGGCGAAACTGCGCTGGCGGATGCGCAGGTTCAGCGGCCGGTGATCGGGATACTGGGCCCGCGCCTCGTCGGTGTTGTCCCAGTACTCGCAGGAGAACATCTGCTGGCCGATCGCTTCGTAGTCCTCGTCGATCTCCCCGTCGCCGTCGTCGTCCAGCCCGTTGTGGAAGTCTTCGTCGATCAGCCCGTCGCCGTCGTCGTCGCCCCCGCTGCTCGAGAAGCCGCGCCGGTCCCCGCCGGTGATGCCCTCGAAGCTCTCGTACATCGTGTAGACCGGCGCCAGCGGGGGCCGCAGCTCGTAGTCGTAGGCCCCGGTCGAGACGTAGGCCAGGTTGTCGGGGGCGATCGCCCCGATCCAGAGCGAGGCGGCGTAGAGGTACTCGCCCCCCCGCCAGCCGGCGCCGTGCAGGTCCGTGCCGAACGGGTTGCCGACCACGCCGACATTGGAGACCATCAGCTGCAGCAGGCCGACGTTGTGGAAGTAGAGGTGCGGGCTGCGGATGGCGTAGAGCGGCTGCCCTTGCGCGTCCTGGGCCAAGGGGTTGTAGCCGTCGTAGCGAGCCGCCGCCGGTCCGGCCGCCAGGGCCAGCGCTCCCGCCAGGAGCGCCCAGCGGGCGGCCCTGCCGCTCCGGGGACCGTTCCGTATCATCTTCTGCCTCCTGCCCCCCCGCGGCCGAGACCCTAGAACTGGAAGCCCACGCCCACCCGGATGGTGCGCGGGTCTCCGAAGACGCGCGGGTCGTTCAGCGGGATGAACTCGTCGACGCCGTCGCCGTTGCGGTCGGCCAGGTAGGCGCCCCCCGCCCGGCCTGTCTCGGTGTAGTAGATCACATAGGCGCTCTGCACCGGCGGCGCGGGCCAGTTGCCGGGCGCCAGCGAGGTGATGTTGCGCGCATCCAGCAGGTTGCGCGCGTCGACGAAGAGAGAGAGCTGCTTGCCCCACAGCGTGTAGTACTTGTCGGCGCGCACGTTGAGCGTCGTCTCGCTCGGCATCCGCCGGGAGTTGATGTCCTCCGGCTGCAATTGGCGCGTGTTACGCTGCTCCGGCGTATAGGGCACCCCGGTCGTGAAGTCCCAGGCCATGTGGACGCCCCAGGTGCGCCGGTCGCCGACGGTCAGCGTGGCGCCCACGCTGTGGCGGACGTCCCAGTTCAGCGGCTGCTCGCCCGTCGGCAGGTAGACGAAGTTCCGGGCCACCGCCGCGGTCGGATCCGACGAGACGCCCATGGCCACGCCGTAGGTGTAGGAGAGGTCCCAGCGCATGTAGTTGCGGAAGCCGCGCGAGAGGCTGACCTCGAAGCCCTTGGCCGAGGCGTAGTCCTTGTTCACGTAGGTGGTGATGAAGCCGGTCGAGCTCCAGTCCTGGGTCTGCTCGGCGGTGATCAGGCCGTAGATGTCCTTGTAGTAGACGCTGAACTGGCCGACCAGGAGCTCGCTGAAGAGGTGCTGGATGGCCGCCTGGTACTGGATCGTCGTCTCGTTGCTCAGGTTCGGGTTGCCGCGCACGCCGTCGTAGACGTCCCGGTTGTCGAAGATGTACTGCCGGTCGGGGATCTGGTAGAGGCGGCCGTAGTGGAAGCTGAAGACGTCGCGGTCCGAGATCGGGTAGCCGATGCCGATGCGCGGCGAGAGCTGCGTCTTGACCGGGTCGGACACCTCGGCCAGCGCCACCTGGTCGCCGACGCTGAAGACGTCGTAGCGCAGCCCCGCGTTGAGCACCATGCCCTCGTGCTCCCAGCGGTCCTGGATGTAGGCGGCGCCCTCCGGGTTGTAGTAGTGGTAGATCGTCCGCGGGTAGCCGATCTCCCCGCCGGGGCTGTTCTGGTAGGGGCGCGTCACGCTGAACAGACGCATGTCGTTGTAGGTTCCCGACGCGCCCGCCTCGAAGGTGTGCTTCCCCTTGCGCCAGGTCAGGTCGAACAGCCCCTGGTAGACCTTGGTCTCGCGCGTGGACAGGTAGGGGTAGTCGCCGGCGACGACGAAGAAGTCGCTGGAGGTGAAGTCCGTGTAGTTGAACCAGTAGTCGCGCTCCCGCTGCCCCTCGTACTCCCACTCCTTCTTGCCCTGCACGCGCGTATCCTGGAAATACTCCTGCTTGCTGAAGCGCAGGCTGTACTGCGCCTCGGCGCTCAGGGAGTGGAGGAAGATCAGCTTGTACTGGCGGAAGGTGTCCAGCGTGTTCGGCGTCCGCTCCGCGGCGTTGTAGTAGACATAGGTCGAATCCAGCGGCAGCGGCGACCAGCGTCCGTAGCGCCGTTCCACCTCCTCGGTCCGCGTCGTGTCCAGGAAGGTCTGCACGTAGCCGGCCCGGCTCCACATGTGGTAGTAGTTGTCCAGCCGCGTCTTCTGATCGATGATCTCCAGCGTCAGCTTGTAGTTGGGTCCCGGCTTGTAGGCCAGCTTGGTCTGCAGCTTGACATGGTTGTTCTTGCGGTCCCCGACGCTGATGAAGTTGAGCAGCTTGCGCCGGCTGCGCCGCTCGACCGTCTTTGGGTAGTTGTCCTGGTAGGTCGCCTCGCCGGAGACGTAGTAGGTCATGTTCGGGATCGGCGTCGGCCCGCCCAGGCCGACGAAGATGCGGTCGTAGTTGTCGAAGGTGTTCGAGGGCGAGCCGTAGTCGTCGGTGACGTAGCGCACTTCGCCCGAGAGCCGCTCGGTGCCCTCCTTGGTCCGGTAGTTGACCACCCCCGACTGCGCGTTGCCGTACTTGGCGTCCAGGCCTCCGAGCAGGACCTCGGAGCTCTCCACGGCGAGCATCGACAGGGACAGGCCGCCGCCCACCAGCGGGTCGCGCACGGGAACGCCGTCGACCTGGAACTGCACCTCGCCCGCCCGGCCGCCGCGGAAGTGGAGTTCGCCGCCCCGCGCCACCACCCCGGCGTTGAGTCCGATGGCCGCGGTGAAGTCGTCGACCGGGAGATCACCCAGTTCTTCGGAGGTCTTCGTGTGGCGCACGGCCGTGCTCTGCTTGTCGATCTTCTTCTTCTGGCCGACGACCTCCATCGGCGCCAGCGTGGCGACGATCTTCTCCTCGAGCGAGACGGTGACCCTCGCCGTGGCCCCGGAGGTGACGACCACTCCGGCCACGCCCTGCTCGCCGTAGCCCATCATGCGCACGCGCAGCGTGTAGGTCCCGGCGGGGATGTTCTTGATCTGGAAGCTGCCGTCGTCGAGGGTCATCGCCCCCCAATTGGTGCCCTCGACGAGGACATTGGCGTAGCCCAACGGCTTCCCCGACGAGGCGTCGCGAACGAGCCCGGCGATGTCGCCGACATCTGCCGGCGCAGCCAACTGCGCCTGGACGGCGGCCCCCCCGCCGGCCAGGACCAGCACCCACACCAAGCAGGCGATCCCACGGCCCATCTTCATCGCTCCCCCACCCGCGAGGCCCGCAGGGCCCGCGGAGCGTCTCCCACCAGCAAGCCTAGGCGACTGGGGCCGCTACGGCAACAGGCGTGCCGACACGGAGTAGCCCAGATCCGTGACCTCGGGGATCGAGGTCACCGCCTCGTCGGCGGAGCGGGAGCGCTCCACGCGCACCGCCCCGTGGAGCTGCACCAGGCCGCCCGACGGCAGCCAGGAGATGCCTCCCGTCCACGCCTGCCCCAGCGACAGGGTGGCCGGCGCGTCCAGCTCCCGATCGACGCTCGACAGGGTGGCGCCCGCGCGCAGCATCAGGTTGGCGGCGGCGAAGTACTCGAGACCCGCCGTGGCGCTCACCACGCGCGTCCGGCCCTGCGCGCTCCCGGCGGCGGGCTCCTCCGTCTCCCAGTCCTGCAGCGTCGCCATTCCCTCGCAGAAGCCGAGCAGCCGACCGCCGGCGAAGCGGCGGCTGAAGCCCACGCCGGCCGCCACCGTGTCCCGGGCCATGCGCCCGGCCCGGCGGCTGCCCTTGAAGTTGACCCCCTCCTCGACCTCGTCCTCCTCCGCCCGGAGCGCGCCGCCAAAGCCGAGGACGCCGGCGCCCCCAAGGTGCAACCGCCAGGCGGTGGAAACCTGCAGGTCGCTGACCGCCTCGGCGAAGGTGATCGCCTCGGCCTCGTAGAAGCTGCGGCTCGGGTTCTGGGGCGAGTCGTCGCTCCAGCTCACCCGGACGCGCTCGAATCCGTCGCGCTCCATCCAGCCGGCGCGCACGCCCCCCTCCAGGGAGCCGGAGCGGGGCAGGATCAGCGCCAGCGTGTAGCGGTGGAGGGGCCTGCTCCAGGTGTAGGTGTCCTCGTGGAAGCGGGCGGGGTCGACGCTCAGGCCGACGACATCGCCCGCCTCGAAGCTCCACCCGGCGCTCAGCTCCACCCCGCGCAGGCGGGTCATGGCGCCGAACTGCCCGATCCAGCGGTCCTGGCGGTGAGCCAGCGAGAAGAACTCCGGATTGACCCGATCCTCCTTCTCCTGCTCGAGCCCGACGATCGCTCCGACCGTCACCGGGCCGAAGCGCCGGTTGACGATCGCCGACATGAGCGGCCCGCGCACCTTGGTCCAGTCGCGCGGCGCCGAATCCTGGAAGAAGGCCCAGTTGACCTCTGCGCCCAGCACGCCCTGCTCGGAGCGCTGCACCGCGCGGAACCCGGCGTGGCCGTAGCGGCGCTCGGCCTCGAAGAACCCCGCCTTCTGGTTCTGCAGGGCGTTGCCGGTCCAGGCGTCGATCACCCAGCCGTCGCCGTCCTCGAGGATGCCGGCGACGTTGCCGGCGAAGTCGTGGGTGTTGAACTCGTTGCTCTCGTCGGGCACCGCCAGCGAGGGGGCGCCCATGCCGCTCAGGCGCGCCGAGGGCAGGCTGCCGATGAGCCCGGGATCGATGCCCGCGCCGTCCATCCTCCACTCGCGGACGGTGGCCTGCGCTCCCGCGGGAACGAGGCCGAGCGCCAGCAGCGCGCCCGCGCAAGCCAGTCGTCTCCTCAACACCCCTGCCTCCTTGTCCGCCCGCTGCCCGCCTAGTCGCGCCCCTGGAAGACCAGGAACTGCGGCTCCGAGCCCCAGTGCCGGCGCGTGCTGGCGTCGAACACCGCCAGCGTGAAGGGGTAGGCCCGCCCGGAGGCGGGGTCGAAGATCACGTCGCCCGACGGATCGCCCGTGTTCAGCCTGCGTCCCACCTCGAGCGTCCAGACGCCGAGATCCCGATTGTGCATGGCCTTGCCGCGCACATCGGCCCTGCTGCCGCTGGGATAGGTCATCCAGTGGCCGGGCACGAGGTCGCCCGGGATCCAGGGGCGCATGTCGGGCATGATCGCCTGGTTGAGCGTGTCGACCCGACTGAAGGGGGCGAACTCGTCGTTGGGGGAATCGCGCCACAGGTAGGCAAGGGAGACGCCGTTGTTGCTGATGCACTCCCCGCCGAAGCGGTTGCGGCACGACCCGGGGTTCTCCGGCTCGAAGAAGGGGTCGTCCTTGCGCCGGTAGACGAACTCGGGCACGCCGCGGTCGTAGGGATCGTTCGACATGTAGGCGGGCCACCCCGGATCGGGGACGAGCCCGGCGCCGGGGCGCGCGTACCAGTCGTCCAGGTAGCCGGGCAGGCCTTGCGGGGGATCGGAGGGGTCGTCCCGCAGGTTGAAGAGGTTGCGCAGCGGATTGGTCCGCCCCGCGAGCCAGTACCAGACATCTAGAAGCCCCTGGTCGCTCGTTCCGAAGGGCATGGCGGCGCCGGGGTGGCAGAGCACCTGGCAGCCCCGCTCGGCGAAGCCCACGCCCCCGGTCGCCGTCTCCTGGATCTCGAAGATCAGGGCCAGCTTGTCGTCGTCCCCCTCCCGCGCCCACCAGGCGGGCACGCGCAGGCTGTCCTGAGGCCCGCGGCGGAAGGTCGTGTCGCAGACCGTGACGCCGCCCACCTCCCGGCAGCGGACGATCGGGTCGGCGAGCCCCGGGCCGCGGAAGACGAAGGCGTCCTTGAGGACATCGGCCGTCCGGTCGGGCCACTCGAGCAGCAGGTAGAGGTGCGTGTCCGTGTAGACCGCCTTCACCGCCGCGTAGCGCACCGCGCCCGGATCGCCCGCGCCCTCCTCGGACGACAGGCGCACCTGCGCATAGGGGCGCTCGGGCGTGAACTCGCTGCCCCACTCCCGGTCGACCCGGCGGCCGTCCAGCTTGATGATCCCCTCGGCGAAGCTCTCCGGCGACTGGTAGTAGGCGACGATCAGGTCGGTCGGCACGTCTCCCGGCCGCTCGATCCCGCCCTGCCCGCAGCCGGCGAGCGCCAGCGCCGCCAGCCCCAGGAGGGCCGCCAGGGGCGCCGCGGCCCCGGCCGCCCGGCCCGCCCGGCATCTCCCGACCGGAGCCACGGGGCCGCCCTCCGGGGCGGCAGGCCGCCCGCGCGTCGCCGCCATGCTCGTCGCGCCCATCACTCGAGGACCCCCTTGCCGATGCCCGCCTTTCGCGGCACCTCCCGCCAAGCCGCCGAATCTTCCATACGCTAGGCAGCTACCCCCCAAGTGTCAAGAAGAGATGAGCACTACGGCGCCCAGACCACCTCGGGAAAGCCTGCCAGCGCCTGGCGAAAGCGCCGTTCGATCCCCTCCATGCCCGCCTGCGAGCGGGACTCGAAGCGCAGCACCAGGACCGGCTGCGTGTTCGAGGCCCGCAGCAGCCCCCAGCCGTCGGGGAAGACGACGCGGGCGCCGTCGATGTCGATCACCCTGTGGCCGGCCCGGAAGTGCTCGGCCACCGCCTCGACGACCGCGAACTTGCGCTCGTCGGGGCAGGGGACGCGGATCTCGGGGCTGTTCACATAGGCGGGGATGCGATCGATCTGCGCCGAGAGCGGCTCCGGGAGCCGGCCCAGGTAGGCGGCCATCCGCGCCGCGCCGTAGATCGCGTCGTCGAAGCCGAAGTAGCCATCGGCGAAGAACATGTGCCCCGACATCTCGCCCGCCAGCGGGATGTCGTCCTCCTTCATCTTGGCCTTGAGCAGCGAGTGGCCCGTCTTCCACATGACCGGGACCCCGCCGTGGGCGAGGATGTCCTCCTCGAGACCCTGCGAGCACTTGACGTCGAAGAGGATCGTGCTGCCCGGCCGGCGCTCGAGCAGTTCGCGGGCGTAGAGGGCGAGGATCTGATCGCCGAAGATCAGGCGCCCCCGCTCGTCGACCAGGCCGATGCGGTCGGCGTCGCCGTCGAAGCCGACGCCCAGGTCGGCCCGCTCGGCCAGCACCCGCGCTTGCAGGTCGACCATGTAGGCGGGCACGGTGGGGTCGGGCAGGTGGTGCGGGAAACTCCCGTCGGGGTCGCAGTAGAGGCGCACGACCTCGTGCCCCATCTCCTCCAGCACCTCGGGGCCGATGCGCCCGCCCGTGCCGTTGCCCGCGTCGACCACGATGCGCAGGGGGCGCTCGCGGGGCAGACGCTCGGCGATCATCGCCCGATAGCGGGGCAGCATATCGGCGCAGGCCAGCCCCCCCGCCCCGCTCTCGAAGTCCCCGCGCTCCATCTGCAGGGCGAGGTCGCGGATCTCGGCGCCCCAGATCGGCGAGGTGCCGCGGGTGATCTTGAAGCCGTTGTACGCGATCGGGTTGTGGCTGCCGGTGATCATGATGCCGCCGCCCGCTCCCGAGGCGACGATCGAGTAGTAGAGCACCGGCGTCGGCACTACGCCGACGTCGAGCACATCGAGACCCGCCGCGCGAATGCCCGCCGCCACCCCGGCGCGCAGGCGCGGCGAGCTGGCGCGCACGTCGCGCCCCAGGCAGAGAGCCTTGACCCCCTCGCGCCGCAGGCGGCTGGCCACCGCGCGCCCGACCTGCTCGGCCAGCTCGTCGGTGAGATCGCGGTCGGCCACGCCGCGGATGTCGTACTCGCGGAAGATCGCCGGGTTCATGCTCGGGTCGGCTCCTTTCTCCTCTGCCGCAGCCAGGCCTCGATGAAGCCCTCCAGGTCGCCGTCGAGCACGCCCTGGGCGTTGCCCACCTCGTGGCCGGTGCGATGGTCCTTGACCAGCGTGTAGGGGTGCAGGACGTAGGAACGGATCTGCGAGCCCCAGGCGATCTCCAGCTTGCCCGCCTCGAGCGCCTCGCTCCTCTTGCGCTCCTCCTCGCGAAAGTGGTGGGCCAGGCGCGCCAGCAGCACCTTCATGGCCACGTCGCGGTTGCGGTGCTGGGAGCGATCCGCCTGGCACTGGACGACGATCCCCGTCGGCAGGTGCGTGATGCGCACCGCCGACTCGGTCTTGTTGACGTGCTGCCCCCCCGCTCCGCTCGAGCGATAGGTGTCGACGCGCAGATCCTCGTCGCGCACCTCCACATCGCCCCCCTCCTCGACCTCCGGGTAGGCGAAGACCGAGGCGAACGAGGTGTGGCGGCGCTGGTTGAAGTCGAACGGCGAGATGCGCACCAGCCGGTGCACCCCCACCTCGGCGCGCAGCATCCCGTAGGCGAACTCGCCGCGCACCTCGATGGTCGAGGCCTTGA
>VGIY01000077.1 GCA_016867695.1 Candidatus Eiseniibacteriota bacterium
CTCGATCCGGGCGAGACGGCGGCAATCAGGATCTCGCTCGCCAACCGGGGGCACTACCCGCTCACCGATCTGGCTGGTCTGCTGACCTGCGACGACTCCCAGGTGCAGGTCCTCGAGGGCAGCGGCGGCCACCCCGGCCTGGCCCGCGGCGCCAGCGGCGTACTCAGCCCCGACTTCGTCGTCGCCGTCGACGCCGGCTTCGCGCTGACCGACGCGACCTGCCGGATCGCTCTCTCCGGGAGCCACGGCTACGAGACGCTCCTCTCGCTGCGCCTCCCGGTCGGCGGATTCCACGAGCCGGTCGAGTCGGGCTCGCCCGGCTGGACCCACGCCGTGGTGCGCCCCGAGTTCGCCGACCAGTGGCACATCTCCTCCGCGCGGAATCGCACGCCGGGCGGGAGCCATAGCTGGAAGTGCGGCGACGCCGGCGGCGAGGCCTACGCCCACGGCCTCGATGCCGGTCTGCTGTCTCCCTTCCTCGAGCTGGACGGCACCGGCGAGCTGCGCTTCTGGCACTGGATCGACGCCGAGACCGATCCGGGAGATCCGGAGCGGGCGTTCGACGGCGGGCTGGTCGAGATCTCGATCGACGGCGGACCCTTCACGCCGATCACGCCCGTGGGCGGCTACCCCTACCGGATCCGTGCCGGCGCGGGCGGCCCCCTCGCCGAGGGCACGCCGGTCTTCTCGGGAACGAACGACTGGCGCCCCGCGACATTCGATCTGCAGGGCATCGTCGGCGGCGTGGTCCTGCGCTGGCGTTTCGGCTCCGACGGGGAGGGGGCGCAGGAAGGCTGGTACATCGACGACGTCGAGGTCCTCGGCCTCAACGCCTACTCGAAGGTCGCCCTTCTCGACTCGCCTCCCGCTCGGCTGAGCCTGGCGCCCTGCCGCCCGAACCCGGTCGCCGAGCGCGCCCGGATCGCCTTCGCCCTGCCGCAGGCGGGGCCGGTCACGCTGCAGGTCTTCGACGCCGCGGGGAGGATCGTGCGCACGCTCGTGCGCGAGTCGCTGCCCGCCGGATTCCACAGCGCCCAGTGGCCGGGCGACACCGACGGCGGAGCGGCCGCCGCGAGCGGCCTCTACTACTACCGCCTGCGGACCGACGAGGGAACGCTCAGCCGATCGCTGGTCTTGATGCGCTAGGGGGCCGTCCCCCTCGAAAGCCCGGGAGGGCGCGCGGGTCCGCGCGCCCTCCCCTTTCGTCTCCCGTCGAATCGGGATGGCGCTCCCCTGCGCCTCGACCGATAATGCCGCCGGGCGCGTCCGGCGGCGGCCAGGCGCAGGGAAGGGCACAGCAGCCATGGGCGGGAAGAGACGGGCCTCACCCGGGCCGGCGTGGCTCGCCACCGACAAGGGCCTCGCCCTGGCCCTGGCGCTCCTCGCGTTGCTCGTGCGCCTCCTCTACCTGCTCGAGAGCTCGGGCAACCCCTTTCGCCTCCACCTCGGCCTCGATCCGGCCAACTACGACGCCTGGGCGCGCACGATCCTGGGCGGTGCGCCCTTCGGTCCCGAGCCCTTCTTCCAGGCGCCCCTCTACCCCTACTTCCTCTCCGCCTGCTACGCACTGCTGGGCGGCGATCCGCGAGGGCCGCTCTGGATCCAGGCCCTTCTCGGCGCCGCGGCGACCTACTTCGGGGCGCGCATCGGCGGGCGCGCCTGGGGCCGCCCGGGACTGCTCTTCACCGGCGCGGCGCTGGCGCTCTACAAGCCGGCCGTCTTCTACACCGGCGTGCTGTTGGTTCCGACGCTGGCGACGCTGCTGCTGGCGCTCGCCCTCTGGTTCGCGCCGCGGCGCCCGCTCCTCTCCGGAATCTGGGTGGGACTGGCGACGCTGGCCCACCCCGTGCTCCTTCCCGGGGGGCTCCTGGCCGCCTTCGCGCTGGCGGCGCTCGAGCCGGGACCGCCCGCCGGGACCGCCGGCCCGACGGCGCGCGGCGATGCCGGAGGCCCCGGCGGATCGCGGATGCCGGCGGCGCGCGCGCTCGCCCGCCTGCTGGTCGGAACCGGGCTCGCCATCCTGCCGGCGACGGCGCACAACCTTGCCGTCAGCGGCCGCTTCGTCCCCCTGGCGGTCAACGCGGGCATCAACCTGTACATCGGCAACGGGCCCGGCGCGAACGGGTTCTACCGCTCCCCCTTCGGGATGCGCGGCGAACAGGACCCTCTCGGGATCGCCGAGGCCGCCAGGCAGGCGGGGCGCCGGCTCGACCCGCTCGAGGCCGACGCCTTCTGGAGGTCGCAGGCGCGCGAGGCGCTTCGCGCCGACCCGGCGCGCGCGACGCTGCTCTTCCTGCGCAAGGCCTACTTCGCCCTCCACGCCTACGAGACGCCGCAGATCGAGTCGCTGGACTTCGAGAAGCGCTACTCGCTGCTGCTTCGCCTGCCGATTCTGCCGAACTGGATTGCGCTCCTGGCCCTCGGGGTGGGCGCACTCCTGATCTCGCGGCGGCGCGCGCTCACCGGCCTGCTGCTCCTCTCGGTGCTCGCCTCCGCGGGCGCCATCGCGGTCTTCTTCGTCGCCGGACGCTTCCGCATGCCGCTGCATCTACTGCTGGCGCTGGCCGGCAGCGGGGGCCTGGCGGCGCTCTGGAGGGACCGCGCCGCGAGCCTCCCGCCCGCGAGCCTCCCGCCCGCGGGCCGCCGCCTGGCCGCCGCCGGGGTGGCCGCGGCCGCCCTCCTCCTCTTCGCCCCCAACTGGCTGGGCGTCAGCCGGACGCTCTCGTTCGCCCAGTACCACTACCGCCTCGGCTTGATCGCCGAGGAGCGCGGCGACCAGGAGGGGGCGATGCGCGAGTACGCCGCGGCGCTGGCCCTCGACGCGACTGTCGCCCGGGCCAACATCAACCTCGGGCTGCTGGCCGCCCGCGCGGGCGAGCTCGACCGCGCCCAGGGGCTGCTGGAGCGGGGCGCGGCGCTCGACCCGCGAAGCGCCCGCGCGCACCTGGCGCTGGGGCAGATCCGCCAGCTGCGCGGCGACCTCCCGGGCGCCGTCCGTCTCTACGAGCAGGCCTGGGCCGCCGACAGCGCCTTCACCCGCGCGCTGGAGTCGCTGGCCACGACCTGGTACTTGCTCGGAGACCTCGAGCGCGCGCAGGCGCTGTCGCGGGAGCTGGTCGACAGGGCGGGCGCGCAGTCCCCGCTGCTCCAGCGCGTCCGCTTCCTCGGAGAGCGCATCGCCGAGCGGCGCGATGGCGGCATTCCCGTCTGGAGCGGCGTCGCCCAGGCGGAGGGCGACCTGGCCCAGGCGGGCGGCGACATGGAGCTGGCCGAGGCGCGCTACGCGCAGGCGCTGGAGAGTGACCCGCACGATCGCCCGGCGCTCCTCGAGGCGGCGCGGCTGGCGGCCCGGCGCGGAGACGCGGCCGCGGCCGCCGCGCGGGCGGCGCGCTTCGTCGAGGCGGGCGGTCCGGCGGCCATGGTCGAACCGCTGCTGCGGCCGTGAACGGCCGGCCTGGAGAGGGGGGCGGGCGAGGCGCGGTCGCGCGTGTCGCCCGGCGCCGCCCCTCGCCGCGGGCGACGCGCGAGGCGCTGCCTCAGGACTCTCCGTCGGGCCGGAAGCCGATGCAGCGCGGGCGGGCGAAGGCCAGCCGGCGGGCCATCAGGGCCGCCGCGGCCGGATCGCAGTCGACCAGCAGGAACTCCCGCCCCGCGCGCGCCGCCGCCTCGCCCAGCGTGCCGCTGCCGGCGAAGAAGTCGCACAGGCAGTCCCCCGGATCGGAGTGCACGCGCACGATGCGCGCGAGGATGGCCAGCGGCTTCTGCGTCGGGTAGCCGGTGCGCTCCGCGCTGTTCGTCGGTACGATCGTCTGCCACCAGACATCGGTGGGCGTCTTGCCGCGCGCCGCCTTCTCCGGCCCGACGAGCCCGGGCGCCATGTAGGGAACGCGGTCGATCGCCTCGTAGTGGAAGGTGTAGCGCCGCGGATCCTTCGCGTACCAGAGGATGTTGTCATGCTTAGCCGGCCAGCGCCGGCGCGAGCGCCCGCCGTAGTCGTAGGCCCAGATGATCTCGTTCATGAAGCTCGATCGCCCGAAGATCCCGTCCAGCATCACCTTGCAGTAGTGGACCTCGCGCGGGTCGAGGTGCAGGAAGAGCGACCCGCGCGCGTCGAGGATCCTCCGGGCCTGCCGCAGGCGCGGTTCGAGGAAGGCCGGGAAGTCGGCGAAGGCGTCGGCGAAGCCCGCGCGGCCGACCTCCTCGCTGCGGTACCGGCGGCCCCGGAAGCCGGTCCGATCGCCGCGCGCCTCGTCCCGCAGCGTGCGCAGCCGGCGGCGCTCCTGCCTGCGGCCCGTGTTGAAGGGGGGATCGATGTAGATGAGCTGCACGCCGGCGTCGGGCAGGGTCGGGAGGACGTCGAGGTTGTCGCCGAGGATGATCCGGTTCATCTTCCCCCTCCCTCATCCTCCGTCTCCGGCGCCGCGGCGCGCGCGAGTCCCGGGCGCGCGAACCCCACCGCACCGACAGGGGGATCGCCCTGGGCGCCGCGCGGCGCGAGCGCCGCCGACTGCTGCGCCGGGCGATGGGCGACGCGACGGCGCCGGGCGACTCCACGCCGGGCGACTCCGGTTCCCCGATCGGACGGCCGATGCTATTCTAGCCGCGGGCGGCTCCGCCGGGAACCGGCTCATGGCAACAGGCCTGCGGGCCATCTCTGGAGGGCGAGCGAACGATGCGCGGCATCCGCTGGAAGGCATTCGGCATGGGCGTGTGGCTCGCGGTCGGCATCGGGCTGATCGCCGCCCTGATCGAGACGGCCGCTCATCGCCCGGCGACGATCGGCGCCCCGGGCTTGCGCGACGGCTTGTACGCCCTCCTGCTCCACTGCGCGATCGCCGTCGGCGTCACGCTGATCCTGAGGCTTCTCGCCTGGCGGGCGGACGAGCGAGCCTTCCCCGCCCTCGCCCTCGGGGCCATGCTGGCTCTCGAGCTGAGCGCGACGGCCAACTTCTGGGTCTCCAAGGCCCCCTTCACGCCCCCCTTCTACACGACGGCGGGCCGCGTCCTCGTCGCCGCCGGCGCGCTGGCCGGGCTGCTGCTCGCGGCTCTCGCCGCGCGCGCCCTGCACCGCTCCCCCCTCTCGGCCGCCTGGGCCCGCGCGGCGCGCGGCCCGGCGGGGCGCGCCGGGATCCTCGCCGCGGCAGCGCTGGCTGCGGTGAGCCTCGGGCTCGCCGCGCGGGCCTGGCCGCGGCCCGAGCGCTACACCGTGCGGGAGGAGGCGGCGGGCCTCGAGCGGCCCGATGTCATCATCCTCCTCAGCGACGCGCTGCGCCGCGATCACCTGTCGGCCTTCGGCTACCCCCGGCCGACGAGCCCGCACATCGACCGGCTGCTGGAGGAGTCCTTCCGCTTCGACGCCGCCTACACACCGAGCTCCTGGACGATCCCCTCCGTGGCCAGCCTCTTCACGGGCCTCTATCCGACGGCGCACGGGATCCGGACCGCCGTCGAGCGCGTGCCCGAGGACGCCCCGCTGCTGGCCGAGCACTTCCGCTCCTACGGCTATCGCACGGCCGCCTTCGTGGGCAACCAGATCGTCACCGGGAGCAATGGCTACGCCCAGGGCTTCGAGCGCTTCTTTCCCCCGTCGGCCCCCTGGTGGACGTTCCGCCGGCGCACTGCGTTCGAGCTGATCGCGGCCCGCGCGGTCAAGCCCGAGTCGGCGGCGAGGGAGTGGCGCCTCAACCAGGAGTGCCTGCGCTGGCTGAGAGAGGCGCCCGGCGAGCCGCACTTCGCCTACATCCACTACCGCGACCCGCACTCGCCCTACCAGCCGTCGGCGGCCGACCTGCAGGCCGTCGCCCCGGGGGCTCCCGAAGGCCCGAGCGAGCCTCCCGTCTTCAGCGACTACGCCGATCAGGTGAACGACCCGGGCTGCCGCGACTGGGAGTGCCTCGATCATCCCCCGACGCTCCCCGCCGACCAACTGGAGGGCATGGTCGCCCGCTACGACGGGGCCATCCACCACGTCGACCGGCGGATCGGGGCGCTGCTCGGCGAACTGCGGGCGATGGGCCTTCTCGATCGCGCGCACGTCATCCTGCTCACCGATCACGGCGAAGAGTTCGGGGATCATCAGGGCTGGCATCACGGGCACAGCGTCTACGAGGAGATGGTCGGCTCTCCGATGGCCTACCGCCCGCCCGGAGGGCTGCCCGGGGGAAGGAGGATCGCCAGGCCCACGGCGATGCTCGATCTCCCGCTGACCCTCTGCCGCATCCTCGGCTTCGCGGATCCCCCGCTCCACCAGGGCCGGCCCATCCCGGAGCTGCTCGGCCAGCCGGTGCCGGACCGACCGACGCCGGTGCTCGCGGAGCTGCCCCCGTCGCTCTACGCCCTGCGCCTCGGGCGCTGGAAGCTGGTTCGCCGCGGCCCGGCGGGCGATCCCGACTTCCGGCTCTACGATCTGGCCGTCGACCCGCGGGAACAGGCGAATGTTGCCGCGCAGTTCCCCGACACGCTGGCGGTGCTGCAGGGGTACTTGGAAGGAACGCTGGCCGAAGTGGGGCGCGTGCGCCTGGCGCAAGGGGCGTCGATCCTGGATCCCGAGCTGCTCCAGCAGCTCAAGACCCTAGGCTACATCCGCTAGTCGGGGGCCTCGGCGCCGCGGGAGCGGGCCCGCGAACCGCCGCCGGCGCTTCACCGCGCGCGCCGCGCGGCAGGGGACCGCGGGTCTCTCGCGCGACGAAACCGGACGGAGTGCGGCCGGGCGAGGTTCGATCCGGCCAGGCTCAAGCGGGCGAAGCGCGCCCGCGCAAAGTTCGCCGGGCAAAGTTCAGCTTCCCCCAGCCCCCTCCGTGCGCTACGCTACCCGCTCCTTGAGCCTGCCGGGCGGGCTCATCCTGCTATTCGGGCGCGCCCGGCCTCCGGCCGGTTCCCGGGCGCCGCCCGAGAACCGGGTACAAGGGCACCTGCATGGCCGTGCGCTCGAGAGTCCTGGGGACGGGCATGTGCGTCCCCGACCTGATCATGACGAACGACGACCTGACCAGGATCGTCGACACCAGCGACGAGTGGATCGTCTCGCGCACGGGGATGAAGGAGCGCCACCGGGTCCGCCCCGATCAGGCCGCCTCCGACCTGGCGATCCCCGCCTCCCGCCAGGCGCTGGAGGAGGCCGGCCTCGGCGCCGGCGACCTCGATGCGATCATCGTCGCCACGATCACGCCCGACACCATCTTCCCCTCCACGAGCTGCATCCTCCAGGACAAGCTCGGGGCGCGCCACATCACCGCCTTCGACGTCTCGGCCGGATGCACGGGCGCGATCTACGCCCTGGCGCTGGCGGACATGATGATCCGCGCCGGGGACGCCCGCCATGTCCTCATCGTCGGCGTCGAGGTGCTGACGAAGATCACCAACTGGACCGACCGGTCGACCTGCGTTCTCTTCGGCGACGCCGCCGGGGCCATGGTCGTCGGCCCCTGCGACGACGGCCGCCACGGCATGCTCTCCTACTACCTCGCCTCCGACGGCGCGGCGGGCAACACGCTCTTCATGCCCGCCGGCGGCTCGCGCCTGCCCGCCTCGCACGAGACGGTGGACCAGCGCCTGCACTGCCTCTACATGAAGGGCAACGAGCTCTTCCGGCCGGCGGTCAAGATGATGTCCGACTCCTGCATCCTGCTCGCCGAACGGGCCGGGCTCACGCTCGCCGACATCGACATGTACGTCTTCCACCAGGCGAACCTGCGCATCATCGAGGCGGTCGGCAAGCGCCTGGAGATCCCGCGCGAGAAGGTGTTCGTCAACATCCACAAGTACGCCAACACCTCGACGGCGACGACGATCCTCGCCGTCCACGAGGCCCGCCGGGAAGGGCTCATCGGGTCCGGCTCGATCGTCTCCCAAGTCGCCTTCGGCGCCGGCCTGACCTGGGGCGGCGTGCTCTGGCGCTGGTAGGCGGCGCTGCACATCCCCCCTTCCGCGGCCGATAGCCGGACGGAGGCCCCGGGCGCGCCCGGGTGTCGGCCGGCATGGTCTCCGGCCGGACAGGGACGGAACGCGCAACACCCGCGTCGCTCCGGGGTATGCCGGGGAGCGGGCCACGGAAGGCCGGCCGCGGCCGCCGGCAAGGAGACTCCAGCTCATGTCCGCCAGCAAGAACACGCGCACGCGCCAGGCCCCGCTGCCTCCCGGGGTCTTCCCCCGCGGCACCGTCGTCCATCCCCGGCAGCAGGGCGAGCACATCCGCCGCGCCGGGATCGTCTTCGCCGGGGGGCCGGCGCCGGCGGCCAACGCGGTCATCAGCGCGGCGGCGATCTCCTTCCTGGACACCAAGCGGGAGGTGATCGGCTTCGTCGACGGCTACCGCCACCTGGAGCGCTACGACCCGGTCACCTACCGCCTGCAGCGAGGCGAGCACTACCGCGTCTTCACGCCCAGCCAGGTGACCGGCAACCGCAACACGCAGGGCATCATGATCGGCACCTCGCGGGCGAACCCGGGATCCGAGATCCGCGGCCCGCGGGACCTGGGAAGCCCCGGCCGCACGCTCAAGCTGCGCCACTGCTACACGGCGATGATCGATCTCGGGCTCGACGCGCTGATCTCGATCGGCGGCGACGACACGCTGAAGACCGCCAACTACCTCTACGAGTACCAGAAGCGCCTGCCGCGCGGCGCCAAGCGCATCCACATCGTCCACCTGCCCAAGACGATCGACAATGACTACAAGGGCATCGACTTCACCTTCGGCTACTTCACGGCGGTCGACTTCCTGGCCAAGGAGATGAAGAACCTGCGCGCCGACGCCGAGGCGAGCAGCCGCTACTTCATCGCCCAGGCGATGGGACGCAAGGCGGGCTGGCTCTCCTACGGCGTCGGCATCGCCGGCGAGGCGAACATGATCTTCAGCGTCGAGGACATCGAGGAGGAGATGCTCTTCGACGAGGTGGTCGCCGACGCCCGCGGGCGGCGGCGGATCGAGAGGCGCCTGCGGCTCGAGGCGCTGGTCTCACGCATCGTGGATCTCATGATCTGGCGGGAAGAGAAGGAGGGCAAGCGCTTCGGCACGGTCGTCCTGGCCGAGGGCCTGGCCGAGCTGCTGCCCGAGAGGTACATCCATGGCGTCGACAAGGACGAGCACGGGCACATCTCGATCGGCAGGATCGACCTGGGGCACCTGATGGCCCAGATGGTCGAGCGGGAGTTCACCCGGCGCACCGGGCGCAAGCGCAAGGTGACCGGCCTGCAGATCGGCTACGAGTCGCGCTGCGCCCCGCCTCACGCCTTCGACGTCATGCTCGGCAGCCAGCTCGGCATCGGCGCCTACCGCGCGCTCGTCGAAGAGAACCTCGACGGCCACATGGTCAGCGTCTCGGGCCAGCTCGATCTGCGCTACGTGCCGTTCAAGAACCTGGTCAACCCCCGGACGCTGAGGACCGAGGTGCGCTACATCCGCCCCGGCTCGGACTTCCACCGGCTGGCCCGCTTCCTGGAATCGAAGACGGAGGTGGCCCGGGCGTAGCGGGCCTACTCCGGACCGCCGCACTGGTCGATGGCGAAGGGCGCGCCGCTCTCGTCCTCGCCCTCCCCCTCGACGGCGGAGATCCGCAGCGTGTAGCCGTCCGTCTCGAACTCGCTGCGCTGAACATCTTCCCAAAGGAACACGCCCGTGTTGGGCGCGCTCTCCGCCAGGAGCTGGCAGGCGACGCCCTCGAGCAGCAGCTCGATGCGCACCGCGCCGGCGCAGGCGCCCGAGGCGCTCCAGAGGACCTCGGCGCTGCCGCCCTCGCAGATCGACTCCCCTCCCACCGGCCAGGTCAGCTCGAGCCGGCAGGGCTCGGCCGGGGCGCCCGCCTGGATCACGTAGGTCAGGCGCCGCTCCGGACCCCTGCCGGGGTAGGGCTCGGCCCCGCCCCAGGCGACGATTCGCTGCCGTGGCCGTCCCTGGCCGTCGAACCGGGCGCCGCGGGTCTGCGCGAGGACGAAGATC
>VGIY01000078.1 GCA_016867695.1 Candidatus Eiseniibacteriota bacterium
GCGCACGTGCGCCTTATCCCGAGCTCGGGATAACGCGCATTATCCCGAGTTGGAGATTATCCCGAGACCGGGCACGATTCCTGCAGCGTGAGTGTGTAGACGCGATAGGAACTCCAGATAACGACGGCGGATCCGGAGCCTCCCGATCCCTGAGGGTCGCAGATCATGCCCGGTTCATGCCCACGCCAACGATGCATCCCGCGGGACGACGACGAGTCCGCAGTTGTGGGATTTTGGCGCGATAGCCACCGTACCGAGAACACCATCCTTCAGTATCTTCAGTGGGTTCGGCGCTTTCGGATGTACTGCCGCGGGTCCGGGAGGTCGGAACGCGAGCATCTGACCCGCCTTGAGGTCGAGGAGTTCGCCCGCAGATATCGTGGTCCGCGCATGCGTCGGTGTGCGCCACACCGAGTGACCGGGCCCGCGCGAACAGCACTGTTCGCGTGGTCATATGCACTGAAGATGCTGGGACGCGTGGTGCCGGAGTGGCAGAACGCGCCGGCGCCGGCCAACGTCCGGCCGCTTATTGGGGAGTACGTCGCCTACCGAAGGCGGTATCGCGGCGTTGCGGCGGCGACCTTGATCCGGGACATCTCGACGGCGGAAGAGTTCCTGGTGGGGTTGAGATCCGGCGGGCGGGCCGTCGCTCGAGTACGGGTCAGCGACATCGACGGGTTCGTCACGCAACTTGCACTCCGGCTGTGCCCTCGCACCGTCGCGGACACCTGCAGCTCGCTTCGGGCGTTTCTCCGCTTCCTTCACGCGACGGGCAGATTGCATCACGATCTGGCCGGGGTCGTGGCGGCTCCTCGGGTGCGTCGCGACGACCATCCGACGCGGGTTCTGGCTTGGAGCGACGTGCGTCGCCTTGTGCGTGTGGCTCAAGGGGAAAGTGCCGCTGCCCGGCGGAGCTACGCGGTTCTGCTTCTCATGGCCACGTACGGCCTCGGCGCGGCCGAGGTCGTGGCCCTGCGGCTCGAGGACGTCGATTGGGCGGCAGCCGTGTTGAAGGTGCGCAGACCCAAGACTGGGGCCACCCTCGCGCTGCCGCTGCTGCCGGCCGTTGCCATGGCCATCGCCGCGTATCTCCGAAGAGGACGACCGCGGCAAGTGACGACGCGGGCCTTGTTCGTATCGTCGCCCTTGCCTCACCGCGCCATGTCCACTTCAGCCATCCGTTTTCTCGTACGGCAACACGGGCGCGCGGCCGGGATCAGCGTCCCGGTTGGCGGGCACATGCTGCGCCACAGCCACGCCACCCGACAGATCGACACGGGCGCCAACCCCAAGGTCGTGGGCGATATCCTCGGTCATCGACGGCCGGCGTCGACCTCGGTCTACATCCGCGTCGCATGGAGACGGCTACGCGGGGTGGGACTGCCGGTGCCGGCATGACCGCGCCATTTGCGAGCACTTGGGCAACTGAACTCGCGGCCTTTCTCGCATTCAAGCGAGCGCTGGGTAGTCCTTACCGGCGAGCCGAGTTCGTGTTGCACTCGCTCGACCGCTTTCTGGTGGACCAGCATCCGGGGCGCCGATGCCTTCACGAGGCCATGCTGGCCTGGCTCGAGCGCAGGCCCGGCCGGAAGCCGGTGAGTGTAGCTTGCGAGCTTGCGGTCGTCCGTCAGTTCTACGCGTACTTGCAGCGAAGAGGGGGGCACCGTTTGCGCGAGCCGTCCTGGCCGCAACTGCCGGCGACCAGCGACTACGTCCCACACATCTTCTCGACCCACGAAGTACAGCAACTACTACACCTCACCGCGAAGCTCGGGGGACATCCGTTCCGGAAGATCATGTACCGGACCTTGATTCTGGTCCTCTACTGCACCGGCCTTCGATTCGGCGAGGCGCTGCGCCTTCGCCTTCGGGATCTGGATGTTGCCGCCGGGACGCTCTTCATCCTCCCCTCCAAGGGGCGATCACGGTGGGTGCCGTACCACGGATCCTTGGGCCGCGAACTCAAACGCTACCTCGTGGCCCGCAGGGCCTACGCACCTGCGGGGCCTGACGACCGCCTCTTTGTCGGCACGGACAAGACCAGACTTCCGACCAACACAGCCTCGGGGACTGTGTGCCTATTGCTGCGGACTGCGGGTCTCAAGCCCGCGATGGGCCGTGTGGGGCCTCGACCGTACGATTTCCGCCACGCCTTCGCGGTCCACCGGCTCACTCGCTGGTACCGGGCCGGAGCCGATCTCTATGCCCGGCTTCCCTGGCTGTCGGCCTACATGGGCCACGATGATCTCTTCGGGACGGAGACGTACCTGACCGCAACTCCCGAGTTGCTCGCGCTGGCCGGAGGCAGGTTCCGCCGTCGTTACTTGACAGCCGGGGGGTCATGCTGATGTCCAAGCTTTCGCCCTCACTGCTCGCCCTGGTGCAGTCCTTCTTCCAGAGTCATCTGCGCGCCGTCCGCGGCGCCAGCGATCACACCGTGCGTGCCTACCGCGACGCGCTTCGCCTCTTCTTTCTGTTCGCGGCTCAGCACCTGCGTCGGCCCATCGCCGAACTTCATCTGGACGACATCCGATCCGAGGTGGTCTTGGCTTTCCTGGATCACATCGAAACGGCACGTGGGAACGGTCCGGCCACGCGCAACTGCAGGCTCGCCGCCATCCGTAGCTTCGTGGCGCACCTTCTCCGCCATGACCTGACGAGAGCTGAGCAGTACCGCCGGATCCTCGCGATCCCCGCCAAGCGTGCGCAGATCCGCACTCCGACCTATCTGGAACCAGAGGAGGCCCGTGCTCTGATCGCCCAGCCGGATCCGTCGACCTCCGGCGGTGCACGCGACCTCGCTCTTCTCCTCTTCCTCTACAACACGGGTGCCCGAGTCGGTGAGGCCTTGGCCCTCAGGCGCGGGGACCTGTACCTGGGGCGCCCGCGACAGGTTCGACTCCATGGAAAGGGAGGAAAGGACCGGTCTTGCCCCTTGTGGCCCGAGACGGCACAAGCTCTCCGCGCCCTGATGGAGCGCGACAACTCCGACATCGCCTCGGTTGCCGAGGTCTTCCGTAACGCCCGGGGTGCCCCATTGACGCGCGACGGAGTTGCCTACCTCATCACGAAGTACGCCCGACTCGCCGCACAAACCGCTCCGGGCCTTCGCCGGCGTCGCATTACTCCGCACGCACTTCGCCATAGCTGCGCGGTCGCGCTTCTACAAGCCGGCGTCGATCTAACGGTCATCCGCGACTACCTTGGTCACGTCAGCGTCGCCACCACCGGTCGATATCTCAGCAGCAACATGGAGATGAAGAGGCACGTTCTGGAAGCTTTCTGGAACCGCGCCGGGATCGCGAAGCAGCCTCACCGACCCTGGCGACCCGCTGCAAGCACGCTCGCGTTCCTCGCATCCCTGTAGAGGCTTCGTTATCCAGAGCGCTTTCGAGCATAGTCACCCTCTGACGCGCCTCGCGCGATACGACTCGGGATAACAACGGTCTCGGGATAATGCGCCCAGCAGTGCGCCAGCCGGAACCGACCGCCCGCCTTGCTCAGCGCGCCAAAGGCCCCGTAGCCGTCCACCACCGCGATCCCGGCATACTCGCCCAGCACCGCGCGCGCCGCCGACTGGGAGCGACTGGACAGGATCTGGTAGCAGATCGCCTCACGACTCGCCACCGCCCAGATCCACCAGCGCGCCGTCTGCTCCACCTTGCCCATAAAACGCCAGTGCGTCTCGTCGGCATGCACCAGCGGCGAGGCCAACGCCTCATAGTGCCCACCCGCCTGCAGCTTGGGCGGCGTCGGGGCGGTCACGACCGCCCCGTTGCACCGGCAGCGGCACTTCTTGCGCCGGCGCCGGACGAGCACGAACCGGCGCTGCACGAGCGAGATCTCCTCGGCCTCCTCGAACTGACCCGCCATCTCGCTCACCTGCCCACCGCACGCCGGGCAGTCCCGCTCGGTCGCGGACAGCTCGTGGACCGCCTCGACCAGCGGCAGCCGGGGTTGCGGTCGCGGGCCATGGCCCTGGCGCCGGTTGAGCGCTGGCGGCGCGGGACCTTCAGCTAGGGGGCGCCCCTGGCGCTCAGAAGACCCCCCGAACAGCGCTTGGCGTTGGCGCGCCAGCGCCTGCTGGAGCAGCTCGATCTCCAGCTGCAGCCGCCCGGCCTCGGCGCCCTTCAGGGTCTCGAGCTCGGCGACCAACACCCGCAGCCGCTCGTGCAGCCGCTGGTTCTCCTTCTCGAGCAGCCTCGCCACCTGGCGCAGCACCTCGATGTCGTGTTCCTGCTCGATCCGCATGCGTCCTGTCTGTCATCGATGTACAAGCGATGCGTGAGATCTTTGTACAAACGGAGACGGAGAGAGCGCCACGCGCCCCACGAGCTGGCTGCCCTCCAGGAACAGCTGCAGCTCGTTCACCGTCATCTGCAGCGTCGCCTCCGCCTCGCCACAGACTCGCGAGCCGACCCCGCTTGATCCGCTTGGCGAAGGCGCACAGCCCCGTCCCGTCCCACAGCAGCACCTTGGCCCGTCGCCGGTCGCGGCTGGTGAAGAGGAACAGGTCGCCCGAGAGGGGATCGCGCTGCAGAGCCTCGCGCACCAGGGCGCTCAGACCGTCAAACCCCTTGCGTAGATCCGCCGGCCCGCTCCAGGCGTAGACCGTCACGGCGCGCGTGCTGCCGATCATGACAGCGCTCGCAGCACCTGGATCGCCTCCGCCACCCCGAGACCCTCCAGGCGGCCCCCGCCGCGGGTCACCAGAACCAGCGCCGGGACCGGCGCTTCCGGCTCCCGGGCCTCCGGCGCGATCACCGGCCGCAGCCCGGGGCGCTGCCCTCCGGCTCCCCGCTGCCAGCGGCACAGCACCGTCGATGTCAGGCCCCGCGCCCGGGCCACCGACTCCAGCGTCTCGCCTCGACGCCGGCGGTCCGCCGCAATTCCCAAGCCCCACGAGCTCAGAGCTCCCCACTCGACACGGATGGGATCACCGAGTAGATACGCCGCAATGGCCAGAGCCAAGCGGCGTAGCTCGTCCCCGTAGCGCCGGCCCCGCGGCTCCCGACCGCGGTTCAGCACCTCGACTTGTCGGCGGAAACGACGAATCCGCGGGTCCATGCCGGCATCCCCCTTTCGGATGCCAGCATGCACACAATCAGGTCAGCTTGGCCAGACGGGGCCCGGCGAGGATGTACGAAGCTCCTGCGCAAGTGGCGGCCGCTCCGCGCGCAGGTGGCTCGGACCTGGCGGAGGCGGGCGAGCAACTGCTCGCCTTCTTCGAGTTCCCCAAGGCCATGTGGAAGTCGCTGCGCAGCAAGAACTTGACCGAGAACCTCACCCGGGAGTTCCGTCGGCGGACCAAGATCCAGGGCTCGTTCTCGACGGAGGAGGCGGCGCTGACCCTGCTCTGGGGTCTGGTGGCGTTCGGCCAGATCCGCATGCGCAGGATCGACGGCCATCGTCACGCCGCCGCCCTGCTGGCCGCGGCGGAGGCCTGAGCCGGGCGGCAAGGGCGGTGCGGAGGCGTGATGGGTCAGCGCGCAAGGCTCTCTCCTGCCAAAGGAGCCGGCCCCCCCGAGGGCAAACAGGCCCCAGCGCGAACCCCTCTTGAGGCATCATGCGGTCACCTGGAGGTTACACGACCACTTTTGCGCGGGACTCGGGGCGCATCCCACGGATCAGGGCGGGGGTCGCGTCATCGTCCAGGGACGCAGGGCGACCCCAAACCACCGACCCAGCATGCGCAATCGTGGTCCCTCCGCCGTGAATTGGCCGACCCCAGGCTCCCTTCCGGACCCGATGGGATCACTGTGTGAGTCCGTCATCGCCTGCTTCCGGGCGCCTCTCGAACGCTATCTTCCCGTCCCGCACTGCGACGTCGACGTGATCGCCGGCCCGGATCTCGCCCGCCATCAGCGCCTGACTCAGCGGTCCGCTGATGACTCGGTCGATCACTCGCGCCAGGGGACGCGCTCCGTTAGCCGGATCGTAGCCGTGTTCTGCGACAAGGGACACGGTCTCATCGCTGAAGTCCAGAGTCACATCTTGCGTGAGCAGCGAGCGATGGACGCGTTCCAGCATGTTGCGGGCGATCGCCTTCAGATCGGTCAGGGAGAGCGGCCGGAAGATGACGACTTCGTCGATCCGGTTGAGGAACTCTGATCGGAAGCTCCTCCGCAATTCGGCGAGGATGGCCTTGCGCGGATCCTGCGCGTCGAGGTCCGGAACCGGCATCCCCTGGGCTCCAAACCCGATGGGCCGACTCGGGTGGCTCCCCGTCGCTACATTGGAGCTCATGATGAAGATAGCGTTCTTGCCATCGACCGTTCGGCCATGGGAGTCTGTGAGCCGGCCGTCGTCAAAGAGCTGAAGAAAGAGGTCGAGAACCTCCGGGTGCGCCTTCTCGATCTCGTCAAGCAGCACTATCGAGTATGGCCGGCGGCGCAGCTTTCCCGTCAGCTGCCCCTCCTCGTCGTGTCCCACGTACCCCGGTGGCGCCCCGATCAGCCTGGACACCTCGTGCCGTTCCTTGTACTCGGACATGTCCAGCCGGATCATGTCATCCTCGGATCCAAAGAGAGCCTCGGCCAGAGCCCGGCCCAGCTCCGTCTTGCCCACTCCGGTCGGTCCCACGAAGAGGAAAACCCCCACCACCCGACGCGGATCACGTAGGCCCATCCGCGCCATGGTCACCATTCGCGTCACCTTCTCGATCGCCTCGGGTTGGCCGATGACCCTCTGGGACAGGATCTCTGTCAGCTTCTGCAGCTTCAGTTGCCCGGCACCCGCCAGCCGCGTCACCGGGATCCCGGTCAACTCGGCGACCACCTGGGCAACGTTCTCGGCTGTGACGGTCAGGGTGGCCGGTAGCTCCTCGACGCCCTGGTGGTAGCCGACTGAACTGATCTTGATTCGTGTACAAGCTTCATCTAGGAGATCGAGCGCCTTGTCAGGCAGCCGCCGGTCGAGGAGATAGCGACACGAGAGGTCGACGGCTGCCTTAAGCGCCGACGACGCGATTCGCACGCCGTGGTGGCTCTCGTATCGTTCTCGCACGCCGTCGAGAATCTGCAGACTATCATCGCGCGACGGCTCTTCGACCATGATGATCTGAAAACGACGCGCTAGGGCGGCATCCTTCTCGAAGTGCTTTCGATACTCGCTCACAGTGGTGGAGCCGATGCACCGCATCTCCGAGCTCGCGAGCGCCGGCTTCAGAATGTTGGCGGCGTCGAGCGCGCCCTCGGCGGCTCCAGCGCTCACCAGCGCGTGGATCTCGTCGATGAAGAGGATGACCTCTGGGCGCTGCTTCACTTCCTCCACGATGCGCATTAGGCGTTCCTCGAAGTCCCCGCGATACTTGGTGCCCGCGACCAGGGAGCCCAGGCTCAGCTCGATCACGCGCTTGCCCCGCAAGGCCTTAGGGATGTCACCCTGCGCAATGCGCTGGGCGAGAGCCCGAACCAGGGCGGTCTTTCCGACCCCTGGATCGCCCAAGAGCATCGGGTTGTTCTTCGACTTGCGCGTAAGCGTTCGCGCGATACGCAGCAGTTCCGGCTTTCTCCCGATCAGTGGTTCGATCTTCCCTTCTATGGCCAATTGGGTGAGATCTACACCGAAGCGGCCCAACATCGACGCGGCTCTCTCTTTCTTCGCCGCCAAGGTAGCGTGGGCGAATCCACCTATGGCCTGCATGACGCTCTTCTCCATCACCTGGACGTCGACACCACTGTACACCAGGGCCTGGGCGATGCGCACTCCGGGCTTGTGCAGCAGCGCCGCCAGTAGATGCAGGCAGTGCAGTCCCGACTTGGCCGCGCCGCAGTAGGCCAGGGCCAGATCGAATGTCTCGCGCGACGCCTGGCTGCGGTGAATCAACGTGCGGCCCGCCTCGCCGGCGTGGCCATCGCCGAGCAAGTGGTAGAGCTTTGATCGCACCTTCGCCGGATCCAGCCCTTGTTCACGAAAGCAGCCCGTCAGCCGCCGGAGCTCCTCTTGCAGAACCTCGGCATGACCGAGGGTTTCGGCAACCTTTTCGAGGCTCGCCTCGCTCGCAACATCACTTGCCCTGAGCAGACCGATCATGAAGTGTTCACGCTCGATGAACTCATGTCTTCCGGTTAGTGCCTCGAGCCCCGCTATCTGCCAGGTGAGCATGACGCCCGGGGAGTACTCCGCCATTGACACTTCCTTTCGTTGGCGCCGCTCAAGCATCTAGCGCGGTTGGACCGTGATCACCGGAAGAACCAGGCTGTCGCCGACGGCCAGACCGGAACTACCCCCCAAGCGAGCTGCATTCGCCTTCTCGATCTCCGGCCAGAGTCCACCCCTGCCGTACTTCCTTTGCGCAATGCGCCACAGGCTGTCCCCCGACCGCACTCGATAGTTCGGTCGTGGCGGGGGAGCCGCCGTCGCCGGCGGCGGCTCGCAGATCTGGAGTCCGGAGATGTCCACCGGGCGTCCGCTTCCGGAAGCGACCAAGGAACGGACCAAGTCCACGTGGACCTCGCTGGGCACGCAGCCCGTTACACGGAGCGTCCCGTCCGCTTCAGACACGCGGAGCCCCAACGCTGAGGTCGCCGCGTGGGTCTCGAGGCGTTGCTGGACCCGTGCAATCGACTCTGGTCGGTCTGCGCGGCTGCGCGTGACCGAGAAGGCTAGCGCAAACGCCACCACCCCCAGGGCGAACGCTGGTACCAGCATCAGGCGCATAAGCTTGAGTCGACGTCTGGTCCGGACCTCCCCCTCGCGATGGGCGGCCTCCCGGTCTGCCTGCACCCGCAGCGCGTGAGTGCGAGCATGGACGATGTCCGGGCGGTCGGGGGCCAGCTCCAACGCACGGTCTAAGTGCGCGCGCGCGGCATTGTCCAAGCCGGCCTGCAGATAGGCTTGGGCTAGCGTCACCCGGATGTCCGCCGAGCCCGGCTCCGCGGAGGCTGCCACCGTTAGCCGCTCCAAGGCCCCCGCGACATCGCCCCCCGCAAGGAGCCGACGGCCTTCATCGCAATACGACTGCAGCAGCTCGTTGATGCGGGCCAGCGGTCGCAGATCCGTGCCGCACTGCTTGCAGCGCCCCTGATGCGCCTCGATCTCCTCGATCTCGTTGGCGGTACCGCTGACCGGGCAGACGATGGTCATGTTATGACTCCGCATTCGTCGCGCAGCGCCGGCGGCAGTCCCACCGCCTGAGCGGCCGCGTTCAGCCCTGTGACCGTCGAACGTACTGGAGCAGCTCCTCCATCTCGGCCGCGCAGCCCTCCGCAGCATGCAGGTCGTTGCCACTCAGGGCCTGGATCGCCCGAGCGTACAGGCCCTGCCACCGTTGCTCGGTCTCCACAGTGACCTGGCTGCGGAGCGCGTGCTTCAGTCGCAACAGCCGGTCCACCTTGCGTTCCCATCGATCCCGCGACGCCCCGCGACCGAGATAGGTCACGATTGCCGTGCCCGATCCATCGCTGAGGGACGCGCGGAACTCCAGAATGCCGTCTCTGTCGAGACCGAAACTGATCTCGACGGGGGTGCCCGCCGGCAGGTTTTCGGGCAACTCCAGCCAGAGGGTCGCAAGGAGCTCGTTTCGGCTAGCGACCTGATCGTGCCCCGCATAGATCGGCAAGCCTATGCGCCGCAAGCCGTGGACGGACACACGAAAGCATCTCGTCAAGGGTTCGGGGGTCGGGATGGTCGTTCCTCTGGGAATGATGACCTCGAACTTGTCCCCCTGGGTCTGAGTGCCGTAGTGCACTTCGGTGACCTCGGGCGTGACCATGGAACATTCCGGGTTCGCGACCAACTTGGCGGCCAGTAGCGCTGCGCCAAATGCGACACTCCGGAGGGGATCCACGGTCGTCACGAGCTTCGCCTCGCCGAAGACCTCGGCCAGCGACTTGCGCACCAGCGGAATGTAGGAAGACCCGCCGACCAGGATCACATGATCGATCTGCTCCGGGGTCATCGCCTCGCCGGCGTTCCTGAT
>VGIY01000079.1 GCA_016867695.1 Candidatus Eiseniibacteriota bacterium
ACCTCGACCTGGTAGAGCATGCGCGCCAGCGGACGGTCCTCGACCAGCGGCACGCCACTCGCGCGGGCGACTTCCTTGATCCGCTCGGCGATCAGGCGGGCCCCCTTGGCCACGACCTTGGGGGCGCGCATCGTCTCGCGGTCGTACTTCAGGGCGACGGCCAGATGGATCGGGTTGGTGACGACGACGTCGGCGGTCGGCACTCGGGCCATCATCCGCCGCCGGGCCATCTCGCGCTGCACGCTGCGCACGCGGGCGCGGATGCGCGGATCCCCCTCGCTCTGGCGCAGCTCCTCCTCGACCTCCTTGGGGCTCATCATGATGCCCTTCTCGTACTCCCAGCGCTGGAAGGCGTAGTCGGCCAGGGCGAGGAAGAGCAGCGCCAGCGCGACGCGCAGGCCCAGCTTGAGAGCCACGGTCGCCGCGTAGCCGAACATCGGCCGCGGGTCCTGCCCCTCCATCGCCGCGAACCGGGGAATCTCGGGCTTGAGCGTCATCCAGGCGAGGATGGCGATGAGCGCGACCTTGAGGATCGACTTGAGCAGCTCGACCAGGGAGCGCTTCGAGAAGATGCGGGCGAAGCCGCGCGCCGGGCTCAGGTGGTCGAGACGCGGGGCCAGCGGCTTCCAGCTGGCGACGAAGCCGACCTGGGCGAAGTTGGCCGCCAGCCCGGCGAGCAGCACCGCCCCGGCGACCGGCGCCAGGATCCCGAGCACCTGCGTGACGCCGCCGCCGAAGTAGCCGGCGACGAGCTCGGGGCGCAGCTGCGCCTCGGCGCTGGAGCCGAGGAGGCGCCGTGTCAGGACCATCAGGCGGGTGAGCATGAAGGGGCCGGCGAGGCCGAGGAGTCCGAGACCGGCCAGGAGCACGAGGGCGGAGTTGACCTCCTGGCTGCGGGCCACCTTGCCCGACTCGCGCGCCTCGCGGCGCCGCTTCGGGGTCGCGGGCTCGGTCCGCTCCTGGAACGTCGGCTCGGGCATCGTCTCTCCTGGCCGCCCGCCTCGGCCCCGGGGCCGGGCAGCCGCCTATCTCCGCGGGCAGGGACCGGATGGGTGCCGTGGCAAGTCAGATGCCAGCCAGGATGGCCATGAGGTCCCGCCCTAGACCCGCTATGAGCCGATCCATGGTTCTTCCGAAAAATGGGAGGGTTAGGGCGATCGCCAGGAGCCCCAGACCGATCTTCACGGGGATGCCGACGATGAAGATGTTCATCTGCGGCACGGTCCGGGCGACAAATCCCATGGCGGCGTCGGCCAGAAACAGGACGGCGATGAGTGGCCCTCCCACAGAGAGGGCGATGATGAAGAGGGACCCCCCCAGGGCGACGATCTGCTGGACCGCCCGCCCGCCGAAGGCGGCCTGGCCCGGCGGGAGGGCCTGCACGCTCGTCCCGAGCGCCCGCAGCAGCAGGTGGTGGCCGTCGAGGAGCAGGAAGAGGAGCACGGCCAGGAGGTCGTAGAACTGGGCGGTCACCGAGATCTGCTGCTCCTGGCGGGGATCGAAGACGCTGGCGATCCCGAAGCCCATCTGCACGCCGACGAGCTCCCCGGCCATGCGGATCCCGGCGAAGGGTAGCGCCGCGGCGAAGCCGAGGAGGATGCCCAGGAAGGCCTCCCCGGCCACGGCGAAGAGGAAGGGGGCCAGACCCGTGATCGCCGGCGCCGCCGGCGCGCGCGCGATCGGGAAGAGCGCCAGCGCGGTCACGGCGCCAAGCAGGATCTTCACCGGCGCGGGGATGTTGCGCTGGGCGAAGAGGGGGCCGGCGACGAAGAAGCCGAGGCAGCGCACGAGCAGCAGCCCGAACCCCTCGGCGCCCTCGAGCGTGATCGGCCACATCGGGCGCCGTCTCCCTAGCGCAATCCCGCCAGGCCGCCGAGCAGCATGGTGGTGAAGTCGACGATCTTGCCGGTCATCCAGGGCAGGAAGAGGAACAGGCTCAGGACGACCGCCAGGATCTTGGGAATGAAGGTCAGCGTCATCTCGTGCACCTGGGTGACGGCCTGGAAGATGGAGACGAGCAGCCCGGCGATGAGCCCGAAGAGCAGCATCGGGGCGGCGAGCATCAGCGCCAGCATCAGGGTCTGCTGGAAGAGCTGGATCGCTTCGGTGGCGTTCATTCCGGCCTCCTGCCGGTCCGTGTCCCCCCGGCTCCCCGGGGTCGGGCCGGGCGCCCGCGGCGCCCGCGCTAACGGAAGCTGGCGACCAGGCTGCTGACCACCAGGTGCCAGCCGTCGACCAGGACGAAGAGCAGGATCTTGAAGGGCAGCGAGATCATCGCCGGCGGCAGCATGAGCATGCCCATCGACATGAGCACGCTGGCGATGACCATGTCGACGATCAGGAACGGCAGATAGATGACGAAGCCCATCTGGAAGGCGGTGCGCAGCTCGCTGATCATGAAGGCGGGCACGATCGCGGCCAGCGACAGCTCGGCCGGCGATTCGGGCCGCGGCCGGCCCGACATCCCGACGAAGAGCTCGAGATCCTTCTCGCGCGTCTGCTTCAGCATGAACTCGCGCAGCGGCACGGCGCCGGTCTTCAGCGCCTCGGTCACCGACACCTCGCCCTCCAGGTAGGGGCGCACGGCCTGGTCGTGGACCGCGTTCCAGGTGGGCGTCATGACGAAGAAGGTCATCAGCAGCGCCAGCCCGACCAGCACCTGGTTGGGCGGCATCTGCTGCGTGCTCAACGCCTGGCGCACGAAGGAGAGGACGACGACGATCCGGGTGAAGCTGGTCACCATGAGCACCAGCGCCGGCGCGACGGTCAGCACCGTCAGGAGCAGCAGGATCTGCAGCGCCGTCGAGACCTTCTGCGGCTGGGCCGCCCCGCCGGGGGCGTCGTCGAAGCTGAGCGTGAACGAGGCGCCGGCCGAGGCGGGGGACAGCGCCCCGCATCCGGCGGCGACGGCGATCGCCGCGAGCGCGCAGAGGGTCAGGCGAATCCCGGGGTTCATCGCACCGCCTCCCCGGCGGGCTCGGCGCGGCGCTGCCGCGCCTCCCGGCCCGCTGCCGATGCGGGCGCGCCGATCGCCCGGCCGGCGCCGAGGCGCCGGCGGATGCGGCCGAGCTCCTCGTCGAGCGCCAGGGCGAAGGCCTCGCGACCGCCGTCGGGCGGCGCCGACTGGGCCCCCCTGGCGGCGAGGAGCCCGCCGGGCGGGGGCGGCGGCGGCGCCGCGGGGGACGGCGCCGCCGCCGCCCTCGCGCCCCGGCCGGCGCGGCCCCCGGCGCGCGCGCTCCGCCCGGGATCGCCCGCCCCGAGCGCCCCCAGGCAGGTGATCTGCTGCGGCGTCGAGCCGATCAGGAAGGACTCCCCGGCCACGCGCAGGAGGACCACCGAGCTGCGCGCGCCGAGCGGGCGCTGGGCGAGGAGCTCGATCTTCTCCGTCGCGCCGGCGGCGGCGCCCGCGCGGGCGGCGCGCCGGTAGAGGTAGAGCACGGCGGCGAAGATCCCCAGCACGACGGCCAGTCCGAGCCCCACGCGCAGCAGCATCGCCCCGACCGAGAGGGAGGCCGGCTCGCTCATGCCGCCCTCCCGAGCATGCGGATGCGCTCCTCGGGCGAGACCAGCGCCGTCAGCCGGATGCCGAAGTTGTCGTCGACGACGACGACCTCCCCGCGGGCGACGAGCACGCCGTTGACCAGCAGGTCGACCGGCTCGTTGGCCAGTTTGTCGAGCTCGATGATCGATCCGGGGCCGAAGGCGAGGATCTCCTTGACCTCGATCTCGGTGCGGCCCAGCTCGACGGTGATCGGCAGGTTCACGTCGAGCAGCAGATCGATGCCCGCCTGCTCGCCCGCGCCATCCCGCCGCGCGAGCGGATCGAACTCGATCGGCCGCACCGTGGGCGCCTCGGGCGCCGGCGTCTCGGTCCCCTCCGTCTCGGGCGGGGCCGGCGGCTCCTCGGCGGGCGGGCGGGCTCCGTTGCGCGACTCATCCGTCATGACGACCTCCTGTCTGTTCACCCAGGCGGCCGAGGACCTCGACCGCCAGCTTGCGCTCCGCGCGCCCGGGTCGGGCGAGGAACTTCGGCCGGCCGGCGACCTCGACGACGACCGGATCATCCAGCGCCGCCCGCAGCCGGACGACGTCGCCGCGCCTCAGGCGGACGAACTCCCCGATGGTGATCGCGCCCTGCCCCAGCCGCACGCTCAGCGGCACGTGCGCCTGCGCCAGCCCGGCGTGGAGCCAGGCGGCGTCCTGGGGCGCGGAGGCGCGCTCGAGCGGGCGGGTCGTGGAACCGCCGGTGACATTGGCCAGCCCCCGCTCCAGGGGCACGAAGGGGTAGCAGATGGTGATCCGCCCGCGGCGCGCCTTGAGGCGCGCCTCGAGGGCGACGACGATCACCGGTTCGGTGTCGGCCAGCAACCGGAGCAGGTGCGGCTGGCGCTCGTGGCCCTGCAGCGCCGGCTGGAAGCGCGCCACCTCGGACCAGGCCTCGCCGAGCATCTTCAGCCCGTCCTCGACGACGCGGGAGACGACCGTCGTCTCCAGGTGGGTCAGCTCGCGCTCCTCCTCGCCGACGTCGCCCCGCCCGCCGAGCAGGCGGTCGACGAAGCCGAGGACCATGCGCGGCTCCATCTCGATCACCCCCGAGCCGTCGAGGGGGGGCATGCCGAAGGGGAACAGCGACGTGGAGTCGCGCAGCCCCTTGATCCACTCGCCGTAGGAGTACTGCTCGACCGCGCCGACGCTGATCTCGACCAGCGTGCGCAGGTAGCCGGAGAGGACGCCGGCGTAGCCGAAGGCGTAGGTCGAGTGCAGCGTGTGCAGGAAGCGCAGCTGCTCCTTCGAGATCCGGTTGGGGCGGCGGAAGTCGAAGCGCGCCACGCGCGGCTCGGCCGCCTCCGTGGGGGAGAGCGCATCGGCCGCGCCGCCGCGGGCGGGGGCGAAGGTCTCCTCCTCCTCCTGGAAGTTGCGCAGCAGGGCGTCGACTTCCGCCTGGGACAGGATGTTGGCCACGGCCTCTCCCCTATTGCAGCACGTAGTCGGTGAAGTAGAGCTGGGCGATCTTCCCCTTCACCAGCAGACCGTTGATCTTCTCCTGGCAGCCGGCGCGCAGCTCCTCGCGCACGGTCGGATCGGTCAGCTCCTCGAGGGTGCGCGAGGAGAACTCGCGGATGAAGAGGTCGCGCACCTGGGCCTGGCGCGCCTCGAGCTCGCCCAGGACCGCTTCCCCGCCCGCGCCCGAGAAGGCCTCCAGCGCCACGCCGAGCCGCAGGAAGCGACGCCCGTGGGTGCCGGCCGGGTTGACGATGATCTCGTCGACCTTGAACTGGTTCCCCGGCAGCGCGCCGGCGCCCTGCGCCTCCGGCTGCGCCGGGGCGGCCCGGGCGGGCCCGAGACCGGGCAGGAGGACGTCGGTGACCAGGAAGAAGAGGCCCGTCGTCATCAGGCCGACGGCGATGACCCCGACGGCGATGCGCACGAGAGGTCCGGGCACCTGCAGACCCGCCAGCCACCGCGGCGAGGTCGCGGGCGGGGCGGCCGCCGGGGACGACTCGGAGGCGCCGGCCGCGGGGCTCTCCTCGTCCCCAGCCGGCACCGCCTGCAACCTCCTCGCCTCATCCGCCGCCATGACCTATCCTCCTTGTTCCTCTCTCGTCCGACCGGCCGCTAGCGCAGGACCTGGATCAGGCCGGCGAGCATCTCGTCGCTGGCCGAGATCACCCGCGCGTTGGCCTGGAAGCCGCGCTGGGCGACGATCATGTCGGTGAACTCCCGGGCCAGGTCGACATTCGACTGCTCGAGAGCGCCGGCGACGATCGACGCCTGGATCGTGCCGTCGCCGGCGGCGCCCAGAACGGGCGCGCCCGAGTTGGCGCTGGCCAGATAGGCGTTGTGACCGACTCGCGTCAGGCCGCTCGGATTGACGAACTCGGCCAGCGCCAGCCGGGCCACCGGCCGCGAGACGCCGTTCGAGAAGTAGGCGAGCACGCGGCCCAGCTCGTCGACCTCGAAGCCGTTGAAGACCCCCGCGGCGTAGCCGTCGGCGCGGCCCTCGAGGCTGGCCCCGCCGCTGACCATGGTCAGGCCGCCGAATCCGCCGCTCTCGCCGCCGCTCAGCGAGAGGCTGAGCGTCTCCAGGGCGCCGGTGCCCGTCCGCAGGCGCGTCGCCGCCGGCGCCCGGCCGCCCTGCGCGTCGTAGGTCAGGGACTCGAACGAGCCGTCGCCGCGGAAGCGCACGCGGCCCGTCGCGCCCTCGAGGATCGCGCCGTTCCCCTCCCCCAGCGCGGCGCTCCAGGCGAACTCATTGGCGCCCGGGACGCGGGTGAAGGTGAGCTCGAGATCGTGGGCGAAGCCGAGGCTGTCGTAGATGCGCACCGTACGGGTGAAGGCGCTCGCGTCGCGCGCGGCGACGAGGTCGTCGAAGGCCAGCGCGTCGGCGAACCCGGCGCGCGCCTCCCCCTCCCCGTCCGCGGCCGAGAGGGTCAGCGACCCGACCGCCCCGGCCGTGCCCGACGCGTCGGGCGTGGCGATGCGCACGCGCCCCTGCGCGTCGAGCGTCGCCGCCGCCCCGCTCGCCCCGGCGGGCGAATCGAGCAGCTGCGTGATCGCGTCCAGCAGCTGGCCGAGCGTCGTCCCCGAGGCCACGGCGAGTCGCGCGCCGACGCTCTCGCCGCCGACGGTCGCGGCCAGGTCGATCGCGTCGCCGGCGGCCAAGAGCGGCTCCGAGCCGGCGCCGCCGCGCAGGTCGACGAGCGCCGTATCCCGGGTCGCCGCCGCGCCTCCGGCGTCCAGCAGCGCGCCGGTCTGCAGGACCGAACCGCGCGGGGCGGAGTCGGCGTCGAGATTGCCGAGCAGTTCGATCGTTCCCGAGGCGCGGGCGGGCTCGGCGCCGTAGATCGGGATCTGGACGGCGGCGAGCTCGCCGCCGTAGGTCTCGCCGTCCCGATCGTAGAGGTATCCCTGGACGAGCAGCCCGCCGCCGGGACTGACGAAGCGCCCGGCGGCGTCGATCTGGAACGCGCCGTCCCGGGTGTAGTAGGTCGAGCGGCCGTCGCCGAGGACGAAGAGGGCGCTGCCCTGGACGGCGAGGTCGGTGCCCACGCCGGTCGTCTGCAGGCTGCCCTGGGTGTAGAGCTGGGCCGCCGATCCGAGGACCGCGCCGCAGCCGATCTGGATCGGGTTCGTGCCCCCGCGGCCGTCGCCCGGGGCGCCGGCGGCGCGGCTCATCTGGGCGAAGGCCTCGGCGAAGCCCGCCCGCCCGGCCTTGAATCCCGTCGTGTTGACATTGGCGATGTTGTTCCCGATCACGTCCATGCGCAGCATGTTGCCGCTCAGGCCCGAGACCGCCGAGTAGAGAGCCCGCATCATGTTCATCCACCTCCTGGAGCGTTCCCGGCGCGGCCGGGCGAAGCCCGCCTACTCCGCCGGCGCGAGGGCGCCGTCGGCCAAGACCTCGCGCAGCGCGGCCAGGGGCACGCGCATGCCGGACAGACTGAGATAGGCCACGCCGTTCTCGAAGGAGACGCTATCGACGCGGCCGATCACATAGGGAACGGCGGAGACGGCGGCACCCTCGGCGTCCGCGGCCGAGACCTCGCTGCGGTAGGTGCCCGCCGGCAGCCGCTCGCCGTCGCTGCCGACGCCGTCCCAGGCGAGGCGCTGGGGGCCGGCGGAGAGATCCGTCAGCGTGAAGGAGTCGACCAGCGCGCCGGAGGCGTCGTAGATGCGCACCGTCGCCTCCCGGGCCGGAGCGGCCAGATCGAAGCCGAGAGCGGCCTCCCCCGTCTCCGGCAGCGGCAGGCGATCGCCGGAGATGGCCACCGTGCGCCCGGCCAGCGAGGCGACGACGCTGTTGTTCAGCGCCTGCATGAGCAGGCCCTGATCGGCGACCGCCGTGTTGAGATTCTGCATCTGCTCGAGCGAGCTGAACTGCGCCAGCTGGGCGACGAACTCGCTGTTGTCCATCGGACTGAGCGGGTCCTGATGGCGCAACTGGGCGACGAGCAGCGCGAGGAAGTCCTCCTTGCCCATGATCCGCGCACTCGCGCCCGCCGCGCCCGATGCCGCGATGCCGCCGATCGTCGAGATGTCCATGCCGCCTCCCGGAGCACCCCTAGGCGCGCAGATCCACCCGCGGCGCCCCTGCCGTGGCCGCCGCCGAACCCGATTCCTCTTCCGCGGCGCCGCCGCCCTCGCCCGCGCCGTCGCGCCGCGGACCCGCCTCGCCGGAAGCGCCTCGCGCCTCCTGCTCTCCGGGCTGTCGCGACGCCTGTCCCGGGACCCCGCGCCCCTCGGCTCCCGCGGTGTCGGCCTGGCTCGAGCCGGCGGGCGCACGCGCCGCGCGCTCGATGACCAGCGCCTCCAGGCGCAGCCCCTGCAGGGCGAGCCGGTCGCGGATGGCGCCCTCCTCCGCGCCGAGCAGGCGCTCGACCTCGGCCCGCTCGGCGCGGACCCGGGCGAAGACGAGACCGTCGACCACGCGCACGTGCAGCCGGATCTGTCCCAGCTCCGGCGGCTCGAGCGTGACCAGCGCCTCGCGCTGCCCCGCCAGGATCGCGAACTGGAGGGCGCGGGCGACCTGTACCGGCACGGCCGCGCCCGGAAGCCCCGTCCGGGCGGCAGCGCTGGCGCTCCCGGCGAAGGCGGCGGCCGCGGAAGCCGCGCTCACGAGGGCCGCGCCGCCGGGAGTCAACCCGCCCGGGGCCGCCGGGCCGGAAGCCGCCCCACCCGCCCGGCCCGCCGTCGAACCCGCCTGCGCGCCCGGAGCCGCATCGGCGGCGGAGCGGACGGGCCGGCCGGCCGCCGCCTCCGGCTCGGCGCCCGCGGCGCCGGGCGAAGAGAGAGAAGGGGGCCGGGTGGAGGTTCGTTCCCTGAACCCCTCGGCATGCGGGCCGCGGGAGCCCCCTGTGGCCCCCCCGCTCCCGGCCGCGGTGGTCGCCCCGCCGTCTCCGGCGCGCGACCCTTCGCTTCCGGCCCCCTCGTCTCTCCGCGCCGCCGAACCGTTCGGGCGCGCATCGGTCGTCTCCGCGCGCGAAGCCTCGAGCGGCGGCTCGGAGCCGCTCCGCTCGACGCGCAATCCCGCCAGGGCGGTCTCGGCCTCTCCTCGCGACCGGGACGCCGGCGGCGGGCTCATCGCGCCGGCGCGCTCGGAGTCGGGCGTCGGCGCGCCCGCGCGCCCGCCTCCCGTCGCCGCCTCTCGCGATCCGTCGGGGGCCGCGGCCGCGGCGCGGCCCGCCACCCCCTGGGCGATCAGGGCGAGGAAGATCGCCGCCGCGGCCGACGCGTCGCGCGCGGGCTCCTCCGCGCGGCGATCCGCCGGCGGGAGCGTCCTGGTCATGCTCGCCGCTGCCGTGTCCATGCTTCCCCTGCCTCGCTCCCCTGCTTTGCCTGCCCCGCCTTGCGGCGCGCAGCCTAGGAAGTCACGCCCGTCTCTCCCGAGGAGGCGGCGCCCCCCGGCGACGGCCTCGCCGGCCGGGCCAGGCGCGCCACGCGCTCGGGGTCGATGAGCGCGAGGATCTTCCCCGCCGCCCGCGGCTCGAGCCTCGCAACGATCTGCTCGAAGGTCGCCTCGTCGAGCCGCACGAGCACGCGCGCGGCCGCCTCCGGTTTCATCGCCGAGTAGACTCTGGCCAGAGAGGCGATCTGCCGGGCGTGCGCGTCGTCGTCCGCCTGCTGCAGCGCCTTCCAGCTCTCGATGCGGCCCTCGAGTTCCGCGGAGCGGGCGGCGAGCGCCTCCTGCTCCAGCCGGACCTGCGCCCGCAGCGCGCGCAGGGAGTCGGCCTGGGCGCCGAGCGCC
>VGIY01000080.1 GCA_016867695.1 Candidatus Eiseniibacteriota bacterium
AAGGCTGGCCCGAGGCGGTGCTCGCCGCCGCGGACGCGCGCCGCTCGCCGGAGGGCCGCCGGGCGGAGAGCCTGCTCGCCCAGATCGACCTGCTGCGGGCCGAGCTGGAGAAGGCCCGCGAGGCCCTCGAGAGCGAGAAGCAGTCGGTAACGGAGGCGCGGGAGAGGTTCCGGCGCCTGTCGCAGACCTTCAAGGAGAGGATGGAGGCGGTGCGCCTCGAGCGGGCCCTGGAGGAGGACCGGCGCCTGCGGGAGCTGCACGAGCTGATCCGGGAACTGCGCGCCAGGCTGGACCGTACCGAGGAGCGTCCGGCGGTCGAGGCGGAGCCGCAGCCGCAGCGGGCCTGGTTCCACGAGCAG
This sequence comes from Candidatus Eiseniibacteriota bacterium, assembly GCA_016867695.1. Taxonomy (GTDB): domain Bacteria; phylum Eisenbacteria; class RBG-16-71-46; order CAIMUX01; family WJJG01; genus VGIY01. The sequence continues at coordinate 360 of VGIY01000080.1, forward strand.
GAGCGCCGGCTGGCCGACCTCGAGCGGACGCGCCGGCCCGTGCCGCGGCGCGCCTCGCCGCAGGCGGGGCGGCCGCTCCCGCCGGACGAGATCCGCGCCGGGGCCCGCGCCTTCTCCCGCAGCCTCGGCGTCGAGGTCGAGATCCTGGAGGCGGAGCCTCAGCAGCGCCGGATCTGGGTGGAGCATCGCGGCATGCGCATCTCCCTCCCGCCGGGGGACCTGCGCCGCTGCGTCGGGGGGCGGCGCGCGGATCCCGCCCCCGCCGCGGGGGTGAAGGCCTTTCTCGAGGCGCAGGACGCGGCCCAACAGGAGCTGCGGGGCGAGATCGATCTGCGCGGGATGCGCGCCGAGGCGTGCCTGCAGCAGCTCGAGGGCTACGTCGATCGGGCGCTGCTGGCGGGTTTCCCCTTCGTGCGCATCATTCACGGCAAGGGCGAGGGGATCCTGCGTCGCGAGGTGCGCCGCTTCCTGGAAGGGTGCACGGGGGTGCGCTCGTTCCGCGACGGCGAGGGCCCCGAGGGGGGCTGGGGCGTGACGATCGCGATGCTCGGCGACGGCCCTTCCGGGGAGCCGCGCGACGCCGAGCCGGGCGAGGCGTGATGGAAGCCCACGACCGGGAAGGAGCGGTCGAGCGGGTGCGCGAGGCGACGGACATCGTCGCCCTGATCGGCGCCTATGTCGACCTGCGCCCGGCGGGGCGCAGCTTCAAGGCGCGCTGCCCCTTCCATCAGGAGAAGACCCCCTCGTTCACGGTCAGCCCGGAGAAGCAGGTCTTCCACTGCTTCGGCTGCGGCGCGGGGGGCGATGTCTTCAGCTTCGTCATGAAGCACGACGGTCTGGCGTTCCCCGAGGCGCTGAAGCTGCTGGCCCAGCGGGCGGGCATCGAGCTGCCCGAGACGCGACCCGAGGGGTCGGGACCCGACAAGACGGCGCTGATCGGCGCGCTGCGCGAGGCGGTGCGCTTCTATCGCGGCAGGCTGCGCGCGCCGGAGGGGCGGGCGGCGCTCGAGTATCTGCGCGGGCGAGGCCTGCCGGGCCGGATCCTCGACCTGTATTACGTCGGCTACGCTCCTCCCTCGGGGCGGGCGCTCCTGGAGCACGCCGCGGGGGCGTTCTCGCGCGAGGCGCTGATCGAGGCGGGGCTCGCCGGCCAGCGGGACGAGGGCCCCCTGCGCGACCGCTTCCGCGACCGGATCATGCTGCCGATCCTGGGCGTCGGCGGCGAGCCGCTCGGCTTCGGCGCGCGGGCGATGAGGGCGGAGGTCGAACCGAAGTACCTGAACTCGCCGGAGACGCGCCTCTATCGCAAGCGGGGGGAGCTCTTCGGCCTGCCCCAGGCGCGCCAGGCGATCCGCCGCGAGGGCGCGGTGCTCGTCGTCGAGGGCTACTTCGATGTCCTCAGCCTGGCCGCGGCGGGCATCTTCCACGCCGTCGCCCCCTGCGGCACGGCCTGGACGGAAGGGCACACCCGGCGCCTGCTCCAGCTCCGCTACGGGCAGCGCATCGTCTTCGTCTTCGACGGCGACGCGGCGGGGCGCACGGCCGCCTGGAGGTCGCTCGCCTCCACGCTGCCCCACCACACGGAGGTGGCGCTGGCGCTCCTGCCGCCCGGCCTCGATCCGGACGACCTCGTGCGCAGGGGAGAGGTGGAGACGCTGCAGCGCTGCCTCGCCGAGCCGCTGAGCCCGGTGGCCTACGGGCTGGAGGTGCTCGGCCGCGAGGAGGCTCAAGGCCCGGCCCTGATCGACCGCATCGCCGAGATGATCGCCGCCGTCGGGCACGACATCGCCCGGGAGATGATGCTCGACGAGGCGGCCGAGCGCAGCCGGCTGCCGGTCAAGGTGCTGCGCCGGGAGGTCGAGCGCCGCCGGCGCCAGGGGGCGGCGCCGGCGGGACGCGGGCGCGAGCAGCGGCAGGGGGCGGCGGGGGAGCCGGCGGCTCCCGCCCGGTTGACGCCACTCGAGGAGGAGGCGCTCCGCCTGGCGCTGGAGTTGCCGGAGTCGGCGGCCGAACTGCGCGAGGCGGCCCGGGCGGCCACGGGGATCGGGCCGGCGGTGGGACAGGTGCTCGAGTGGGTGGCGGCGCAGGAGGCGGAGGGCCGGCGCGTGGCCGCGGCCGAGCTGCTCCACCGACTGACGGGGGAGACGGGAGGCGAGGTGAGCGCGCGCTTCCTGATCGATCCCGGGGCCCCGGCGCCGGGAGAACGGCAGAAGGCGGACCTGCTCAAGCGGTTGCGCCAGCAGGCGCTGGAGATGGAGCTGGAGGGGCTGGGCTACGGGATCCGGGCGCTCGAGGGCGAAGCCGAGCGGCAGGGGCCGGAGGGGCTCGCTCGCCTGACGGGGCTGCTCGAGCGCAAGCAGTCGCTGGCCAGGGAGTTGGCGAAACTGAGGGAACCGGCCCCCCCGGGGTCGGGGTGGGAAGAGCCGGCCGGTTGATTGACAGGCGAGTGGAACTGTCGTACCGTGCGCCGAATATCCTCGGGAGGAACATCCGGGCATGTCTGACGCCACGAAGCGCCGCGCCGTCTCCGCCCTGAAGGCGACGGCGCTGCGACAGGGTTTCCTGACCGAAGACCAGGTGCTGAGCAGCATCGACCCCGCTCTCGATGTCGCCGCCCAGGTCGAGCAGATGGACGATGCCTTCTCCCTGACCCGCGAGCTGGGGCTGGAGGTCTTCGAGTCCGAGGAGGAGGCGCGCCGGCGCATCCGCCGCTCCCGCGCCCAGGAGGACCAGCGCGCCGCCGCCAAGGCGGTGCCCTCGCAGGCGGTGCGCTACGACGACCCGGTGCGCATGTACCTGCGGGAGATGGGGCGCGTCCCGCTGCTCGACCGCGAGGGCGAGGTGCGCATCGCCATGCGCATCGAGTCGGCCGAGGAGAAGATCCAGGGCACGATGTTCCTCCTCCCCTGGGCGGTCGCCGAACTGAAGTCCACGGCCGAGAAGCTGCGGGAGAACCGGGCCAAGCTCGAGGACCTGGTGCAGGTCGACATGGGCAGCTGGACCGCCGACTTCTCGAGCAAGAAGGAGCGGCGCAAGGCGATCCAGGGCGTCGGGCGCGCGCTGCGGCGCCACGCCGAGTACATGCGCACCGAGCAGCAGCTGGGCAAGCGCCTGGCGGAGAAGAAGCGCCTCCAGGTCGAAGGCCAGCGGCAGAAGGCCCACCAGCGGCTGCGCGAGGAGATCCGCAAGCTCGGCCTGAGCCCCAAGCTCATCGACCGGGTCAGCCACAAGCTGAAGCGCGAGGAGGAGCGGCTTCTCGAGGCCGAGCGCGAGCTCGAGCAGCAGACCCAGGAGCTGCAGGCGCTGCGCGGCCAGATCTCCGCGCTGAAGGGGGATGGAGGGCGTGGGCGCGCCAAGCCGCGCGCGCGCAAGCCGGGAGCGGACCTGGCGGAGGTGGCCGTCCGCGAGGGCGAGATGCTGCGCGCGCTGCGCAACGGGCGGCGCAAGCTGAGGCGCATCGAGGGCGAGGCGGGGGTCAAGGCGGAGCAGGTGCACGCCCTGCTGCGCGAGATCCGCAGGGCGGAGGCCGACCGCGAGCGGGCGAAGAAGGAGATGATCGAGGCCAACGTGCGCCTGGTCATCTCGATCGCCAAGCGCTACACGAATCGCGGCCTGGAATTCCTCGACCTCATCCAGGAGGGCAACAGCGGCCTGATGAGGGCGGTCGACAAGTTCGACTACCGCAAGGGCTACAAGTTCTCCACCTACGCCACCTGGTGGATCCGCCAGGCGATCACCCGGGCCATCGCCGACCAGGCGCGGACGATCCGCGTGCCGGTGCACATGATCGAGGCGATCAACAAGGTCGTGCGCACCTCGCGCAAGATGGTCCAGGACCTGGGCCGCGAACCCTCCCCCGAGGAGATCGGCTCGAAGCTCGAGCTGCCGGCCGACAAGGTCAAGAGCGTGCTCAAGGCGGCCCAGGAGCCGATCAGCCTGGACCGGCCGATCGGGGAGGACGACGACTCCAATCTGGCCGACTTCATCGAGGACACGTCCGCCGTCTCCCCCTCCCACTCGGCCACCTTCGCCATGCTGCGCGAGGAGGTCAACGACGTCCTCGACACCCTGACCAAGAGGGAGGCGCGCGTCGTCCGTCTGCGCTTCGGGCTGACCGAGGACGGCTGTCCACGGACGCTGGAGGAGGTGGGCGCCTTCTTCAACGTCACCCGCGAGCGCATCCGCCAGATCGAGGCCAAGGCGCTGCGCAAGCTGCGCCACCCGACCCGGCGGCGCCGGCTGCAGGCGTTCCTCGAGGTCATGTAGCCGGAGCGTCCCCGCGGCCGCCCGTCGCGGGCCGGAAGTGCGCGGGGATGGGGGCCCGGCGATCTTGACCTCGCTCCGGGCGCTCTGCTACGTTGGCCGAGGCGCGAGCGGGCCCATAGCTCAGGGGTTAGAGCCGCCGGCTCATAACCGGAAGGTCCTTGGTTCAAATCCAAGTGGGCCCAAGCCGGTCGGGTCGCGGCGGGGATCGGGCGGTTAGCTCAGTTGGCAGAGCATCGGCATCACAAGCCGGGGGTCACAGGTTCAAGTCCTGTACCGCCCACGGAGGCGACCCCGTGAGACGGGGACGCCGGGGAACGATGAACGGGAGGGGCGCGCCGGGCTGCGCGCCCTTCGCGTCTGCGGGCGGCGGGCGCCGGGGAGGGGCCAGGTGGAGGCACGCCGGGAACAGGTGGCGATCCTGCAAGAGCTGATGGAGGCCGACGAGCGCCTGCGCGAGCTCAAGCGGCGCGTCGACGCCCAGGCGGCGGAGAAGCAGCGCCGCCGGTCGGAGGCCGATCTCGTCGCCGGCGCGCTGGCCCGGGACAAGGAGCGGCTGGCGGCGGCCGAGAAGCGGCGCCGCGACGCCACGCGCGAAGTCGAGATCGCCCAGGCGCACAAGCGCGACTCGGAGAAGAAGCTCTCGGCGGTCAAGACCAACGAGGAGTACCGGGCGCTGCTCAAGGAGATCGCCGCGGCGGAGGAGAAGACGCGGGCGCTGGAGGAGGCGATCCTGCGGACGCTCGAGGAGGAGGAGACGGCCAGGCGGGCCGGGGCGGCCGTCGCCGTCGAGTTGCGCGAGAAGGAGCAGGCCGCGGCGGAGGAGGCGGGGCGCTTCGAGAGCGAGCTGACCGCGGCGCGGGAAGAGCAGCAGGGGCTGCTCGCCCGGCGCGCGGAGTTCGTCGCCCGGCTGCCCGCCGGCGCGAGGGCGAAGTACGAGCGGCTCTGGTCGTCGAAGGGGGACACGGCTATCGTGCCGGTGGAGGGGGGGGCCTGCGGCGGGTGCCACTACCGCCTCCCGCCGCAGACCGTGAACGAAGTCCGCGCGGGCGAGCGGATGATGCTGTGCGAGGGCTGCGGGCGGATCCTGGTCTGGTCCGAGCCGCGATAGGCGCGGCGCGGGCTGCCCGGGCCTCGGCAGAGGAAGGAGGGCGCGTCGTCGGAGTCGGCGAGGTGGTCGCGGGGACCGAGGGGTTCTCGAGGAAAGTCCGAGCTCCGCAGGGCAGGGTGCTGGGTAATCCCCAGTGGGAGCGATCCCAAGGAAAGTGCAACAGAGAGCAGACCGCCCCGGTGCCGGCTCGCAGAGCCCGGCGGCGGGGCAAGGGTGAAACGGTGAGGTAAGAGCTCACCAGCGCGGGCGGAGACGCCCGCGGCTAGGCAAACCCCACCCGGAGCAAGACCAAATAGGGGAGGAGAGACGGCCCGTCTCGCCATGACTCCCGGGTAGGTCGCACGAGGCGTCCGGCAACGGGCGTCCCAGATCAATGACCGCCGCGGGCCGCGAGGCCCGACAGAACTCGGCTTACCGCCGGCTCCGGCCGCCCCCTGCGCCCCGCGCGGGACGCGCCGAGGGGAGTGGGCATGGGGCAGGGGCGTCGATCCCGGTGGCTCTCCCTGCCGCCGTCGGGCGAGATGCCCCTCTTCGCCGTCGCCTTCACGGCGGCGCTTGTCGCCGGCGCCCTGCACCTGGCCGTTCCCGGCACCGGCCTGCCGCCCGTCAGCGGGGACAGCGTCAAGTACGACGAGCTGGCCCGCGGCGTAGAGCGCCTGGCCCACGAGCCGGCGCTGCTGGGGCGCCTGCTCCTCGGGCGCCTCTCCGGCGAGGAGCGCGAGGCGCTCGGCGTGGACCGCTGGGAGCTGCAGCACGCTCCCGGATACATCCTGCCTCTGGGGCTGCTCTACGCGCTGTTGCCGAACAACCACGCCGCCGGTCGCGCGTTCGGGCTGCTCTGCTACGCCGCCGCGGCCGGGTTCCTGGCGCTGCTCGGCCGTCGCCTGCTCGGGAGGCGCCTGGTCTGGCTCCTTCTCGCCGTCTATCTGGCCTACCTGCCGCTGCTCTACCACGCCCTCGGCATCGCCACCGAAGGTCACTCCATGGCGGCCACGCTGCTCGTCGCCTGGCTGCTCGTCCGCTTCCACCGGCGGCCCACGCCCGTGGCGGCGCTCTGGCTCGGTCTCGGCCTGTCCCACCTCTACCTGGCCAAGACGACCTTCCGCGCCCTGGCTCTCGTCGTGCTGCTGCTCGAGCTGTGGCGCTCGCGCCGCGCGTGGCGAGCGCGTCTGGCGCCCCTCCTGGGCGGAGCGCTGCTGCCCGTGGGGGCGGCGATGCTGCTCATGGTGCTCGGCGGCGCGCCGGTCAACCCGCTGGGGCGCACCGGCGAGGACATGCTCTGGGCCTACCGGGGCAACTACGTGCCCGATCAGGGATGGGAGACCGTCGGCCTGGGCGACGCCGTCGGCCCAGAGCTCGACGAGGCCAACCGGCGCGTCGTGCGGGCCACGCAGCCGAGCGAGCAGGGTCTCGAGCTGCGCCACGACATCTATGGGATCGCTCTCAGGCTGACCATCGCCCGCTATCCCCTGGAGTGGGCCGCGCTCGTCTGGAAGAAGCTCGGCCTCTTCTGGTCCTACCCCTCGGTCAAGACCTACCTGAGCGGGGCGGCGGGCGCCGTCGCGATCCCGCGCGAAGCGCACCTGCTGCTCTGGCCGCTGGGGCTGCTCGGCGCGGCGGCGACCGTGCGCCGCCGCCCGGCGCTCTGGGCCCCGGCGGCGCTCGCCCTGGGCGTGGCGGGCGTGCACGCGCTGACGCACCTGGTCGCCCGCTACCACATTCCGGTCCTGCCGATCTGGATGCTCTACGCGCTGCTCGGCGTGAAGGTGCTCGCGGCGACGGCGCTGCGCAGCCTCGATCCCCGTCGCCGGGCGGACCTGCGCACGCTGCCCTGGGCGTGGGGCCTGGCGGCGCTGGGCGCCTTCCTCGCCGCGAGCTTGCTGGCCGCCCCGCCGTCGCCGACCGGCGCCGGCGCGGGGCTGGCGCTCCAGCGGACGGGGGCGCTGCTCCAGGGCGGCGCCTGGCTGGCGCTCGGGCCGCTCCTGGTCGCCCTGGCCCGGCGCCTGCGGCGGGGCGCCACGCCGCGGATCGCGCTCGGGATCCGGATCGCTCTCGGGATCCTCGCCCTGACGGCGGCCGGCGGGAGGATCGCCGATCGGGACTGGGACGCCTGCGCCTGCACGCTGTCGCGTCCGGGCGAGGCGCTCGTGCAGCGCATCGGCCTGCCGCCGGAGCTGCGCCGCGAGCCGGAGAGGCTGCGCGAGGCGCGGCTGGAGATCGACATGCTGCGCTCGGCGCGCGGCTTGATGCGCCTCGAGGTGCGGGCGCAGGGGTTACTGCTGAGCACCTTCGCCGATACGCTCGGCGGATCGTACGAGGCGTTCCTCTTCGACGCCGAGGCGCACGACCACCAGGCGCGCTATCGGCGAGTGGCCGACACCTACGAGAGATTCGTGACCGGCTATCTCGACCGGCGGCACGGCGCGCGCAGCCCCGGCTACGACTACTTCCGGCGCTGGGTCGCCGTGCCCGTTCCCGCGGAGCTTCTCGCCGCCGACACGCTGGAGATCGAGTTGCGTCTCGCCGCGGCCGAGGGGGGGGGCTGGGTGCGGGTCTACGGAGACCGCCACCCGGGGTCCTCGGGGGGCTATCTGGGCCCGGCGGTCGGCGAGAACCCCTTCGAGCACTCGAGCTACCGGGCGGAGTTCCTGGCCGGCGATCGCGAGCGCATGGATGCGCGCTTGACGCGCCCGCGGGCGCGCTGGAGCCTCTGGCGAGCGTCGCTGCGGCGCGGTGCCGACGGCGCGCTCTCGACCGATCTGGATCCGGGGTGGCGGACCCTGCATGCGGATCTGCGGGTTCACCTGCGCGTGAGCCTGGAGGGAGTCGCCGTGAGGCGCAAGGTCGGCCGCCGCGAGCAGCCGGCCTGGGTCGAGAGCCCGGGCCCGGGCGAGGTCCCCTACAGCAAGCAGGAGTTGCGTCGCCTGCAGTGGTGGCGCGATGCGTACTTCGATGGCACGCGCATCCTCTAGCCGGCGGGCCGCAGAGCGCGCCGCCCTCCTCCGGCCGGGGACGGCGCCGCCGGGCCGCCCGACCCGATCGCCGGCGGCGCTTCCCGCGGCCCGCGCCGCGGCGTGGCTCCTGGCGCTTCTGCTGCTCCTCTCCGGGGCCGCCGGCGTCCGGCCGGCGGCGGGCCAGAGCATCGGCTTCGGCAAGAACAAGGTCAGCTACCGGGAGTTCGACTGGGTCCTCTTCCAGGGCGAGCACATCGACCTCTACTTCTATGCCGAGGAGGAGGAGCTGGCGCGCATCGCCCTGGCCGCCGCGGAGGAGAGCTACCGCCACCTGCGCGAGCGCCTCTTCCACGAGGTGCCGCAGCGGATCCCGATCATCCTCTACAACAGCCACCATGACTTCCAGCAGACGCGCGTGGTCCCGATCCTGCTGCCCGAGGGCGTGGCCGGCCTGACCGAGTCGATGCGCGGCCGGGTGCTGCTACCCTTCGACGGCTCTCTGCACGCTTTCCGCCAGACGATCCGCCACGAGCTCGTCCACGTCTTCCAGCTCTCGCTCGCCGAGCGGCTCCATCGCGAGAGGCCGCGGCGGCGGACGGCGACGGTGCCCCTCTGGTTCACGGAGGGGACGGCCGAGTACTGGTCGGCCGACTGGGACGCCGATGCCGATCTCGTCCTGCGCGACCTCGTGCTCAACGGGCGCCTGCCGGCGATCGGGGAGCTGTGGCGCTTCGACGGCACGTACGCGCTCTACAAGCTCGGCCAGTCGCTGCTCGCCCACATCGCCGAGCAGCACGGCGAGGACAAACCGGCGCTCTTCTTCCAGGAGCTCTGGAGGGGGCGCGCCTTCGCCGACCTCTTCCCGAGCATCCTCGGCGTGACCGAGGCGGAGCTCTCGGAGTCCTGGGCGCACGACCTGCGCCAGCGCTACTACCCCGACGTCCAGCGCGCCGAGCCGATCGGCATCGGCGCGCGGCGCCTC